>CALXMZ010000046.1 GCA_944389645.1 uncultured Alphaproteobacteria bacterium | reverse complement strand
TAGGCGACATAATGTACGGTGCGACAAAAGAAAAAGTTGCAAAGATTCTAAGTCAAATGCATGGTCGTAAGTTTCTTATCATGGGCAACCATGACAGGGGACATTCGGAAACATGGTGGGCATCATGCGGTTTTGAAAAAGTCTTTTCTCATCCAATATATGATGCGGAACATTTTATTATATTATCACACGAACCGTTAGAAGAATTTGGTAATATGCCACCAATAATAAATTATCATGGTCATATACACATTCAGGATTATGATTTTGAAAATCATCAACAGTGTATAAACGTATGCGTAGAAAAAACGGACTATAAACCGGTCCCATTAGCAAATCCGTTTATTACAAAAGCCCGTGAATTTTCACGTTAAAAAAACCGCATAAACTACGGTTTTTTTTACAAATAATAAATAATATTATTTGTTATCTTTCTTTTCTGCGGCATTAGCAGACAAATCTTCAACAATACGAGCTTTTTTGCCTGACAATCCACGCAGGAAGAACAATTTTGCACGACGAACCTTACCTGTACGAACCTTTTCAATTTTTTCAATTGCAGGACTGTACAATGGGAACTTACGTTCTACCCCAACACCATAAGATTCACGACGTACAGTAAAGGATGCATTATTTCCTTCGCCGCCATCACGCGCGATAACAACGCCTTCAAAAATCTGAATACGGAATTTATCACCATCTTTAATCTTTACGTGTACTTTTACTGTATCACCAGATTTAAATGCTGGGATTTTTTTATCACCTTTCAGTTTTGCAACTTGCGCTGCTTCAATTTTTTTAATAATGCTCATTTTACTTTTCCTTTATTAAATCCGGACGACGCTGTTTTGTTATTTCGTCCGATTGTTGTTTCCGCCATCTTTCTATATTGCCGTGATGACCGGACAGCAGGACTTCTGGGACATTTCGTCCACGCCATGCTGACGGGCGGGTATATAACGGCCATTCAAGCCCCCCGATTTCGAAACTTTCATTAGCAGTCGCCTCACTGCCACCACCCAAGACATTATCCATCACGCGAACCAAGCTGTCAATAAAAACCTGAGCAGCAATTTCACCACCAGACAGTATATAATCACCAATGGATAATTCCTGTATATCATATTCATCTATAACTCGCTGGTCAATTGCTTGATAACGACCACAGAGCAGGGTATAAGTCACATCTTTATCATTTGCGAATTCTCTAACCATATGCTGATTAAGTGCTGGTCCACGAGGTGAAAAATATATAATTTTTCCTCTATTTTTAACAGAATCTAATGCATTACCTAGAACATCTGGTCGCATAACCATCCCAACCCCACCACCAAACTGTTCATCATCAACACTGCCATAATTATTTATTGCAAAATCACGAATGTTTATAGCATCAAAAGACCAAACACCTTTTTCTAAAGCACGACCAACCACCCCACTAGACAAGGTCCCAGGAAACAATTCAGGAAAGATGGTCAATATATTAAAATGCATAATTAATCCCGTTCTCTTGCACCGACATATACATCATATACGTTTCGCATTCCTCTATCTAAAGTCGAAAATTCTCCGTTCACATAAACAAAACCGCCAGAACAAAGCACAGAATGACCGTTAGCCAATGCCGTATCAATTTTAACGTAAGGACAAGTTGAACCAAATGGTATTATTCTGCGCCCCCATTTATCCACAGGGTAGGTTAAAAATTTATTGCACACATGCACACAGCAACAATAACGATAAGCACCATACTTTTTAACAACCGGTTCCCTAGGAACGTATACATTCGATACAGTTTCCAGCACAAAGGTTTTGCTCATCATCTTGAATTTTTTTGCCATATATCCGTCCTCTAAAACCTTATAATTTTATTTTTCAAATCAACATCTGCACCAACGAAAGAAACCATGTCACCGTTATCTAGTTCCAAGATATCGCCACCGCCATAGTTTTGTACATTATCAACCACACCTAACATTATACCGTCACGAATAACCTTCATACCTATTAAATCTGCTTGATAATATTCACCGTCTTTTAAATCAGGTAAATCTGCACGGTTAATAAACAATTCTACGTTGCGCAATAATTCTGCGGCATTACGGTCATTTACACCGTCTATTTTTGCTATTATAACTGTCGATTTCGGATTAAGTTGACGTACAAAATGGAAAGCCCCCCCGATTAATTTATCACTATACAATTTTAATTTTTTTAAGTCAGTCGCATTATGTGTATAAGTTTGAACGCGTACTTCGCCACGAACGCCCTGAGGAGCGACAATTTTACCGACTAAAATTTTTTCATTACTTGCCATTTCGTTGTCTATAAAACTTTTGACCCGTCTTTTTTGACGGGTCAAGTCAAAAGCAAAAATTATTCAGCAACTGTTTCTGTAGGAGTTTCTTCAGAAGGTGCCTCTGCAGGTGCTTCTGTATCCGCTTTTGCAGCAGCCTCAGCTGCAGCCTTTTCTTCAGCTATTTTAGCCAGTTTTTCTTGTTTATCTTTGATTTTCATCTGAGTTTTTTCAGACTGTAAATGTTTTTTCGTCTGAACAGGTATCGGTTTCTTTGCAACTAAACCGACGTTTACCAAAAATTTATAAACGCGATCTGAAGGTTTAGCACCTTTTGACAGCCATGCTTTAATTGCTTCTACATCTAAAACAACGCGTTTTTCGCTATCGCGTGGTTGCATCGGGTCATACTTACCAACTGTATCTAATACATTACCAGAATTACGCGCATTGCGAGAATCAGTAACTACTACATGATAGTAAGGACGTTTTTTTGCACCGAAACGTGCCAATCTAATAACTGTTGCCATAACTTTTGCTCCTTAAATTTTTTTATTCTCCGAAAAACTACCACAAACAAAAACCTAGCATCAAGAGCGAAAACTCGCCGGTTGATGTTCCACACGCATACCGCGTACTGGGATTATATTAATGGCAATCTTTGGAATTTGCGGAGTAATTATTATATAAAAAATAATAAAAGTCAAATAATTTGTCTAAAAAACAATGACAAATCCCTGAACCAATCAGGGATTTACCATTTTAACCTTTTTTAGCACCAACCACGCAATTTCATAGCGGCATCAACTCTTTTTATAGAATGCATATATGCCGCTTCACGCATAGGGACCTTATATTCCTCTTTAATCTTATAAATTGCGTCGAAAGCATTTTTCATTGCAACTTTTTCTTTCTGTTCTACTTCTTCTTCGCCCCAATAATAGCCATAACGATTCTGTACCCATTCAAAATAGGAAACCGTCACGCCACCTGCGTTTGCTAAAATATCTGGTACTACGGTTACACCGTTTGCTAGCAATATTTCTTCTCCTTCAAGAGTCGTCGGGCCATTTGCCCCCTCAACAACCAATTTTGTTTTTATTAATGGAGCAGTATCTTTATTAATTGTATTTTCCATAGCACATGGAGATAAGACATCAACATCCAAAGTCCAGAATTCTTCCGCAGTAATTTCTTTTGCGTTAGGGAAACCTTTTATACTACCTTTATTGTCTACTTTATATTTAAACAAAGCATTGATATCTAAACCATTTTCATTAAACAAGATGGTATCCCATTCTGCAATAGCTATAATTTTTGCTCCCATATCACTACTGCATTTAGCGGTAAAGCTTCCGACATTTCCGAACCCTTGAATCGCAATACGTGCACCATTCATATCTTTACCTTGCTTTTTCAAAGCTTCCGACATAATTATAGAAATCCCCAAACCCGTTGCTTTTGTACGCCCCAACGATCCTGCTAGCTCTACAGGTTTACCTGTAAAAGTACCGAAAGAAGCGTCACCTGATAATTTAATATATTCATCTATCATCCAAGCCATAATCTGACCATTTGTATTTACATCTGGGGCAGGGACATCTTTCTTTTCACCCAATATAGGATAAATTGCATCTACATAACCGCGGCATAAACGTTCTAATTCACCTTGTGATAAATTTTTCGGATCAACTATGATACCACCTTTGCCACCACCATATGGTATACCAGTCACTGCACACTTAAAAGTCATCCATATAGATAGCGCTGCAACATCATCTCTGTTAACAGAAGGATGGAAACGTACACCGCCTTTTGACGGTCCAACTGCCGTATTATGTTGGGCACGATAACCTGTAAATACTTTTATTGAACCATCGTCCATTTTTACAGGGATTGATACTTCTAAAATACGTTCTGGATTTTTTAAAATTTCATAAACATCTGCACTTAACCCCAGCTTATCACAGGCGACTTTTACACGTTGCTGTGCGGTTAATAAAGGATTCATATTTTCATTTGCCATAATTAATTCTCCCTTTTTGTTTAGGCATAAATACGGTAAGGCCGAAAAACAAAAAAAGCAACCATAAAAGAACGACTACGTTTTATGCTGGACAAATTGCTAATTAAAGTATAAAATCGAGCCATAAAATTGCGGGCGTGGTATAATGGTAGCACGTCAGCTTCCCAAGCTGAAGACGAGGGTTCGATTCCCTTCGCCCGCACCAAAAACAAAAGAGGCACAAAAGCCTCTTTCTTTATTTGTTATTATCCTTTGAAGGAACAGGTATTTGCAATAACTGTTTTGGGAATATTAAATTTGGGTTTTCAATATTATTCCTTTCTGCAATTATACTAAACAAAACCCCACGACGTAAAAAATTACGAGCTATAATCCATAAACAATCACCTTTTCTAACTGTATAGTATGTATCTTCATCTCCGGTCATTTCAGGCATAATAAAAGTATGACCAACCTGAGCAATCGTTCGTCCATCACCATCATGTAGACGAATGGTAAGCGTATATTTTTCACCGGAATTTAATTGCCCGACATCTGCACCTAAACCGAAATGTTTATGATCAGAAACTTTCGCAAAACCAAGATATTTATCATTTAACGCAAGAGATACTCTTAACCTAGGTAAAGCGTCACCAGTAACTACGATTCGACCAGTATCTAAATAATCGATTTTTGTAACTCTTAAATCACCGTCTGATAAAATAGTAGGAGCTTGTAATAAAGTACTACCATCTTTCGTCATAAGAAGTGACACAGAATTTTTATACCCACGCGAAGAAATATATATAAAGACATTCTCTTCTGATTTTATTTCTGGTTCGACACCAAGTAACGAAATTGTATAATTACCAGGTTCAAACGTTTTCTTAGGTGAATAAACGAACTCACCGTTTGAATTCGTTCTCTCGGTTGCCACAACGTCACCGTTTATTATTATTGATATATTTTTATTAGCTTCCCAACGCCCAGCAACAACTATTGTTCCTTCTTGTTCAATACGTACAATATCAAACGTCGGAGCTAGTATTTCTTTAACGTCCTGATCTGAAACTTGTTCTGGTATATTTGGCGTAATTACTACTTTAGGAGAAGAAGTCGTACGAACGAAAATGACCCATAAAGCAACGAGAATAACCAACAAAGCACATAAAATCGGGAACCAATATGCATATACCCCTGTTTTTTGGTTTTTCTTTTCTTCAATAGGATTATATAAACTAGAAACATCTTTTTTCGGAGAAGGGCGAGCAAAAATATTTAATGTTTTTAAAAAACGTCTTGCAAAATTGCGTCTTTTTTCCATCCAAGTATTTTGTTGCGCTATCGCACTATCTATTAAATCGTCTGTTGAACGCTTAATCTTTTTCGATGATTTTTTTTTCTTTACCATATACATATTCTCCTAAAAATTTAGAAAACCTTATTAATTATAGACAAATTATTACAAAAATATGTTCTTTGTCAACTTATTTTGTGATATAATCCGACATGATTATAGGAGAAGAAATGAAAAGAATTGGAATAATGACAACAGGTGGTGACTGTTCTGGTTTAAACACAGCGATTCAACGTATATACCAAGGTGCAAAACTAAAGGGATGGAAAGTTTTCGGGCTTTTAGATGGAACAGACGGTTTATGTGAGACTCCTCCGAAAGTAATCGAATTCGATGATGGTACTTTACCGATTGAAAATGCAAGATTGTCAGGTAGTTTTTTACACAACGGTCGTGCAGAAGCCTTAAATTTTGAGACGGCAATAAAGCGCGGAAAAATAAATCAATTTAATAAGAAGTTACGTAAATCTTTATTAGAATTAAACCTTGATGCTTTAATATTAGTTGGTGGCAACGGCAGTTTATCACTTGCATGGTGTAATAAAGAGATCTATGCAGGTTTACAATTAATTTGTATACCCAAAACGATTGATATGGATATACCATTAACTGATGCAACGATTGGTTTTGATACAGCAGTACAACAATTAACTAGTTTCTGTGACCAGTTAATGTTAACCGCCCGAAGTCATCATAGATGGTTCGTTGTTCAGTCAATGGGGCGAGACTGCGGTCAATTAGCTTTACATGCAGGTATCGCAATTGGAGCGAAAGCGATATTAATCCCAGAAATAAAATTTGACATAAATTCTTTAATTGCAAATATAAAAAAAGCAGATACAGATTACGGTATAATACTTGTTTCAGAAGGCATCTCTTTACGCGGTCATTCTGGGCGCCCAGCAGATATGATTTCTAGAAAGCTTACAGCTTTAGGTATAGCAAACAGAACGGCATTTCCAGAACACACGCAAAGAGTAGGTGATACAACGGCTGCAGATAGGATATTAGCCACTCGAATGGCAGATTGCGCTCTAAACGCGATTGAAAACCAAGAAACTTACGTAATGACAGCTATACAGAATAATGTCTGCAAAACAATAAGTTTAAATGAATTTTTTAATGCAGGAGAGATAACAGACGATCCAAAAATTTCTAGTATGAAAACTTCTGATTCATATGTTTCTCCGGATAACCCATTATTACAAATTGCAGTAGATATGGGAATTTATATCGGAGAAATAAAATAAAAATCCCACTTTAAGTGGGATTTTTATTTTAAAAGCTTAATTACTTTTTCTCAGAAAAATCTGCATCACGCGTACCGTCATCATTTTGTTTTGTTTCGGTATTCTGAGATGCTTCTTGAGCAGCTTTATAAACAGCCTCACCAAGTTTCATTGCTTTTTCTGACAAAGCTTCTGTCTTTGATTTTAATACTTCTGCAGTAACGTCTGCTTTAGCTAATTCATCAGCCAATTCTTTTTTAGCGTCTTCTATCGCTTTCTTTTCATCTTCACTTATTTTATCACCGTGTTCTTTCAAAGATTTCTCGATGCTAAATATTGCAGTTTCTGCATTATTTTTCGCTTCTGCTAATTCACGTTTTTTCTTATCCGCATCTGCATTAGCAGCAGCTTCGTCAACCATACGTTTAATTTCTTCTTCAGACAACCCACCATCTGATTTAATAGAAATCGCTTGTTCTTTACCTGTACCCTTATCTTTTGCAGATACGTGAACGATACCATTCGCATCAATATCAAAAGATACTTCAATCTGTGGCATACCACGCGGTGCAGGGGCAATACCTTCCAAATTAAACTGTCCCAACAATTTATTATCTGCTGCCATATCACGTTCACCTTGGAATACACGAATTGTAACAGCAGATTGATTATCTTCCGCAGTACTAAATACTTGTGACTTCTTAGTAGGTATAGTAGTATTACGGTCAATCAAGCGAGTAAATACACCGCCCAAAGTTTCAATACCTAAAGATAACGGCGTAACATCCAACAACAGAACATCTTTTACATCGCCTTTCAAAACTCCACCTTGAATTGCGGCACCTAATGCAACAACTTCATCAGGATTAACACCTTTATGAGGTTCACGTCCAAAGAATTCTTTAACTGTTTCGACTACCTTTGGCATACGAGTCTGACCACCGACCAATATAACCTCATTAATCTGAGACTTATCTAAGCCGGCATCTTTTAAAGCTTTACGGCAAGGTTCAATTGTTTTTTGAATCAGATCATCAACCAAAGATTCTAATTTTGCACGAGTTAAACTTGTATTAAAATGTTTTGGTCCTGTCGCATCTGCTGTCAAGAAAGGCAAATTAATATCTGCGGACGTCTTTGAGGACAATTCGATTTTTGCTTTTTCTGCCGCTTCTTTTAAACGTTGCAGAGCCAACTTATCATTTGACAAATCGATACCTGTCTGAGATTTAAATTCATCAATTAAATACTTAAGAATGCGAGCATCAAAATCAGAACCACCCAAAGCAGTATCACCATTTGTAGATTTTACTTCGAAAACACCGTCTACTATCTCTAAAATAGAAATATCAAAAGTACCACCACCTAAATCATATACAGCGATTGTACCATTTTTATCTTTATCTAACCCATAAGCCAACGCTGCGGCAGTAGGTTCATTAACGATACGTAACACATTCAAACCAGCGATACGTCCTGCATCTTTTGTAGCCTGACGTTGAGAATCATTAAAATAAGCAGGTACGGTAATAACAGCATCTGTTACAGTTTCACCCAGATAAGCTTCTGCATCTTTTTTTAATTTTGCTAAAATCATTGCAGAAATCTGAGAAGGTGCATATTTTTTACCTTCCATTTCTACCCAAGCATCTCCATTATCACCTGCAACGATTTTATAAGGGACACGAGCAGCAATTTCTTTTACTGCTGGGCTATCATAACGTAACCCCATTAAACGTTTAATTTCATAAATTGTATTTTCTGGGTTTGTAACAGCTTGGTTTTTCGCCGTGATGCCGACTAACTGTTCACCGTTAGATGTTAAAGCCACAACGGATGGTGTAGTACGTTGTCCTTCTGAATTTTCAATAATTTTAGGTTCATTACCGTCCATGAAAGCCATGGCGGAATTAGTTGTTCCTAGGTCAATACCTAATACTTTTCCCATTTTTTCACTCCTTCAAAATCTTTTACTAAGATACCATATAGTGAATACTAAAAACGATTTCAAGACCATAGGAAAAAAAATAAAAACAAAAAACCACTCATTTCTGAGTGATTTTATAAAATTTTACCGAAAGAATTACTTTTTTGCTGGCTCTGCTGTCGCAGTGGCAGTAGCAGCTTTTGCGGTATCTTTTTCTTCCGGCATCTTACCACCGATTGTAGCGAAAGCTAATTCTGCCTGATGTAACCCTAATTCTATACCTTCTGGCAAAACCAAATCAGAACCATGTACAGAATCCCCAATTGACAAATTAGCTAGATCAATCGTTATTTTTTCTGGTATTTTATCAACCAAACCACGTAAAGCAACTTTACGAACTGCGAAATTTAAAACGCCACCTAGTTTTAATCCTTTTGAAATTTCAGCGTTAATAACTTCAACTGGAACGCTTACATTAACCGGGCTATTAACGTCGATACGTTTAAAATCGGCATGAATTACAGCGTCTGAAACTGGATGATACTGTATATCCATCAGCATTGCATCTTCTGTACCATTAGAGGTTTCTATTTTGAACAATTTCGTGCGCAAACTTGGTGTTTTTAATAACATCTCAAAATCACGCCCATTCAATTCGATTGCAACAGGTGCTTTTTTTTCACCATATATAACTGCAGGGATATTTTTATTATTACGAATGTTACGTGCGGCCCCCTTGCCAGCAACGTTACGAATTTCTGCTTTTAAATTAATCGCCATTTTTTATCCTTTTATATAAAACATTTTATATTACGTGACCTCCAAGGGTGCCACGCAGGGCGTATTATTTATCAAAAATATCGAAAAATCAAGGTTTTTATTTATTTTTCTAACTGCAAAATCAAAAACCTTGCCCGACCGTAAGTTTTATCCCGTAAAATATTCCAAATATTTGAAGGTTCAATGAAATTAGATTTTTCTTGTTCCCATATTACTATTGCGCCATTTTTAGCTTTTTTTGAAAAAATCTCTATAAATTTATGTCCTAAATCGGTCAAACGGTATGGAGCATCAACGAAAACTACATCTTTATTTTCTGAATATTTATTTATAACACTCAGTGCGTCTACTTTTTCAACTTCTGCTTCATTAGCAATTTTCAATTCAGATAAATTTCTTTTAATGATTTTTATAGATTCATCTGAGACATCTGTAAATAGGACTTTAGCATTTGGGTATCTTGATAAAAACTCAATTCCTAACGCGCCACTTCCTGCAAAAACATCCCAAACTTGATAAGCATCACTGGTATCAAGTATCCCTGATGTCAACATATTAAACAAAGCCTCTCGTGCACGGTTTTGCGTAGAACGCGCATCTGCGGACAAATATAATTTACGTCCTCGAAACCTACCGGAAATTATTTGCAATTTAGAATTCATGATATAAAGTGTATAACATGTCATTTATGAAGCAAGCTTTAAATTTAGCAATTCGCGCACAATTACATGGGGACGTTCCGATAGGTGCAGTTATTGTTAAAAACGGTAAAATAATTGCTCACGGTGAGAACCAAGTACAGAAAAAACAAAATCCGACTTTACACGCTGAAATCGTAGCAATAAATAAAGCTTGCAAAAAACTTAACTCTAAATTCTTAGACGGTTGTGATATTTATGTAAGTCTTGAACCATGCGCAATGTGCGCTACAGCTATTTCTTTTGCAAGAATAAAAAACATATATTTTGCGGCCGCAGATTTAAAGGGTGGAGGGATTTTAAATAATTCCCAGATATACAAAACAGACAAACATTTATGGAAACCCAACGTCTATGAAATTCCAGAATATGCTGAAGAATCTGCAAAATTATTAAAGTCATTTTTTCAAGAACGTAGAAAAATGAAAAACGGCGAATAAAATCGCCGTTAATTTATATTAAACTTTTCCCTGTCATATCACTAGGCTGTGGTAATCCCAACAATTTTAAAATTGTGGGAGCAATATCTGATAATCCCCCATCTCTAACATCAAGATTTTCGTTTGAAACCGCAATGAAATTTACAGGATTTGTAGTATGTGCAGTCCAAGGAAGATCGTTTTCATCGTCCCACATTTTTTCTGCATTACCATGATCTGCAGTAATCAAAACAACGCCTCCCAGTTCTAAAACTGCAGGTACCAAGCGTGACAATTGGGAATCTAAAAACTCCATAGCGCGAACAGCTGCAGTTTCATTACCAGTATGACCAACCATATCACCATTTGCATAATTTAAAATGACAACATCAAATTTTGATAATTCTGGTAGAAGAGCATCCGTTATTTCACGAGCAGACATTTCTGGTTTTAAATCGAATGTTGCAACGGCTGGGGAATCTATAAGAATCTTCTTTTCACCTAGTAAATCAACGTTACGTTCCGCATCAAAGAAATAAGTGACATGATTATATTTTTCAGTTTCGGCGATACGTAATTGAGTTTTACCATTTTTAGCCAGGACATCTCCTAAAGTATTTTCTACCGGTATATCCGGCAATAGAGCAGGGCAAATTTCGTTTAAACCTTCTCCATACTGTGAAAAACATACTATATGAGCATTTGTTTTAAGTATAGCTCTTACTATCTGACGAGCTCTATCGCTACGATAATTACCGAAAATAAAACCATCTTTTTCTGTAATTGGTAAATCACCGGCTATTACGGTAGGTTTTATAAACTCATCAGTTTCTCCTCGTTCATAAGCATTTTCCAAAGCCTTATCAATTGTAGAAGCGACATACTCTGATTTTGCTTTTGCGATAGCGTCAAAGGCAAGGTCTGTACGATCCAAATTTTGGTTTCTATCCATAGCATAATATCGACCCGACAAAGTTCCAAAGAAAGCCTGTCCCGTATTTAAATATTCACACAAATATTTTTTTATTAGTTTTATATAAACCGGTGCAGATTTAGGCAATGTATCCCGCCCATCTGCGATGAAATGGATACACACTCTTAGCCCAGATTTTAAAATTCGCGCTGCAATGGTCATCATATCGTTAATATCTGCGTGTACACGCCCGTCAGACATTAAGCCTGCAAAATGAACGATGCCTTTATCAGCTTTAACGGCATTAATGAAATTTTGTAAAGGTTCATTCGTATTCCAATTTTCTATTTGGAATCTACGTAAAAACTGGTTTACAACTCTTCCGGAACCGATTGTTATATGTCCTACTTCTGAATTACCCATAGTTTTTTCTGGCAACCCGACATCAGGTCCACTTGCACTTAACTGAGAATGAGGGTATTTTTCCAATAAAGATTTAAAAAATGGCATATCAGCTTTTGCCACCGCATTATGTTGTGCATTATGGTTTATTCCGACGCCATCCATAATACAAAGCACTATAGGTTTATACATATTTCCTCCGATCATATTATTATAAATAACGCCATAAGCTTATCATAAGGCTTTTTTGATTGCAAAACAAAAAGAAACGTTGTATAAATTATGTATATAGGAAGTATTTCATAAAAAAATATAAAGAGAAAACGAGAATGAGTGGAAAAATATTTACTCCGACGTCTGTAGACGAGCACATTGGTCAACGCGTTCAGCTTAGACGTATAATGATGGGTTTATCTCAGAAAGATTTAGCGAAGATCTGCGGGGTAACTTTTCAGCAGATACAGAAATATGAAAGTGCCGGTAACAGGATATCTGCATCTAGGTTATTCGAATTAAGCACAGCATTAGAAACGCCTGTATCTTTTTTCTTTTTAGGTTTACCTGGTAACATACCCGAACCGACTAGAAGCGGTAGAATACGTGTATCAGAGCAAAAGGCAGAAGATCCTTTATCTCATAATGAATCATTAAAACTAATAAATTTGTACTGGAAACTACCGAACGACGAGCAGCGCAAAATGGTAATGAAAATGTTACAAAGCTTAAATGGATTAGAATAATTTAGAATAATAAAAATTTACATAAATCATCTAATAAAAACAAACCTACTATTTATTCTCGGTAACCACAGATGTTTTTTCCACGCAATTTATATAGGCTTCTGGTTCAAATTCTATCCAACATTGTTGATACAAATTAGTTGTATTTCTTGTCTCATTTTTACCGTACATAAGATCTGTTTTTGAATACATTAAAGCTTTTTGACAAGATTTTGTACTTTCATCAAAATAATAACCTGTTTCACATTCTTGACAAACGCCAGTATCAGGATTTGCCCCCCCCTTTACTCCTGTGGAACAAGTTTCACAGGTATAATTACCTTTTTCTGAAAAAGCAGTTCCCGGTTTTGAGCAGAAAAACTTTACACAATTATTATCAGTCATTTCCAAATAATGATTTTCTTTATCATATTTTTCTTTATCAAAATTGTCACAGGCAGTTAAATTATCTATACTACAACTTTGAAAATCGATAAGTTCACAATCAGTTTTTGCTTCATTTACTTTATAGCCGGGGGCACACAGTAACTTTTCTGTACCGATTCTATTTACCGTATTAATAAAAGAGTTCATATCTTTCCAACCCTCTCTACC
Source organism: uncultured Alphaproteobacteria bacterium (assembly GCA_944389645.1). Taxonomy (GTDB): domain Bacteria; phylum Pseudomonadota; class Alphaproteobacteria; order Rs-D84; family Rs-D84; genus Enterousia. The sequence goes on along the minus strand of CALXMZ010000046.1, from coordinate 12,505 downwards.
ACAACAAACACGAACAGGTGCCGCAATTACACCATGTTCAAGAAAGTTTGTTACACCTAAAACAACGTCACACTCATCTTTAGAAGCATTAACCCATTGTGCAAAACCAATTATATTACTTTCTACTTGATCAGCACTTCCACCACCTTCTTTTGTACTTATACTTTTAAATTTTCCATTTACCCTATCTTTAAAAGAAGAAAGATCGCAAACGAAAGCAGAATCAATACGTTGATTACATCTATCACCATAATAACCATCTTCACACAACCATACACATTTACTACGATCAAAGCCACTTGGCATATAATATGTTGTCCAAGAACCTTCTTTTTTATTTTTGTTTGCACATTGTAACTGATAAGGGCAGAAATATCCGCCATGTTCAACAATTACTTCAGCAATTACACTAACAATGCACCCCTCATCACCATATGTACAACTACCTTGACTTGCTTTTCCCCCACTTCCAGCAATAACAAATTCACCGAAACCTGTTTCTAAACTGGCATACCCCCATGCATTACGCATAGAAGAATCAACGCCTATCGAATAAGCAGGATTATAATTAAAAACAGTTATAAGCAATAATAAAGAAAACAACAAAAACTTATTCATCAACAACCTCATTTTTTATTATGGTGCGACATAACAAAAACCATTTTCATAATAACCATTTCTAATGGAAGAACATTTTTCACGATACCAATCATCCGTAAACGTGCATTCATCTCTTACTGCATCATACGTTGCAACAGGACTTTTATCACTATCATTATAGTATAAACATTGTACTTTCGTTGTATTTTCTACACAACGTCCCCAAGATTTTCCGCCTTCAGTTTTTCCACCATAAACTCTGCTATAAAAAACAGCTAAATTATCACCTGTATCATCATTAGCATCTACCCAAACCCCATCATAATCTTCACAAATCCCCGCCAATAAATATGCCATATCTTCAGAAAAATTATTAACAAAATTCTGCAATTCAAATTGTATTTCAGAAGAAGCTCCTTCATAGGAAGCACCACAATTATTTTTAACAAACTCTTTTATATTTGCAACCAAACTGGCATTGTATCCACCACTAGCCTCCTTACTGAAATCACCCAGCTCCTTATCTCTACAATTCCAAGGGTACCCATAAGTACCTGAAGTTGGTGTACACAAATCTTTAACATACGATTCAACTGCAGTTATGCAACCTTCCGAAATTCTCCTATTATCAACTGTATCGACAAAGCTTAATAACGCCTCTAACCCGCATGTTTCATTTGCAGCATTTTTGGAAGATAATTTTCCATTTGAATCAAAAGAACATCCATCTGTATTACCATACAAAGCCGCACAAGCAATGACCTTTTCTTCACACATCGCTTTAGCTGCAAGAGCACTAACTGCACCAGAATATTTAGCAGTATTCGTATCGAAATCTTTTAACTGGCCAGATTGTGTGTCATAACAATCCGCAATCGTAGACACACACGACATTTTTACTTCTTCTATTAAATTATCCTGCGCTTGCGCGATTTCTATAAGAGCTTGACGTTTAAATTCTTCCCAAACAATATCTGAAATATCACGACAAGTGTCTAATGCAGATTCTGCAGAAATACGTTTTTCATCTAAAAACGAATTAAATTTAGCGTTTTGACCAATCACATCCGAAGAAGTACTACCATCTAATGTCATCAAAGTTCCTAATTGAAATAAACGAGGTGAATAAATAGGTTCACCAGTATTCTGATTTACATAAGCCCCCGTATAATCCAAACATCTTTTATAGTTAGCACCGCACGCAGAATCTGCTGTAATTGCATTTTTTACGCTGGTTATACATTCGTTAACATCTGCAGAATTATGTGCACGATATTCTTCTAATCGCGCTTCACGCAAATACTTTTCGGCAGTACGAACTGTCTGTTCTACGTTTTCTTTCTTAGAATTTAAAGTTTTGTTATATGCGTTACAATCCTGAGTTATCATTATGCTATAAGCACTTTTAGCCATAGTTAAAACAGCATTGTTTTCACAAGAATCAGCGATTATCTGAAGGCATGATTTATTCGCTTCATTATAAAGAGCTTCACCTTCCAAACTAGACAAATCTACCCCTGTATTACCGGTACCAAATATAGAGTCTGCACCACTATTTGACCAAATATCTTCCATATCAATTTCAAAAGATAAACTATCCAATGAATTCAGAACATTTGTAGAATCTGTAGAATCTGCTTTTTTCTTACCGGATAATAAGTCACCAATTTCAGCCAACATTGTTGCTGCAGCACTAGTATCCTTTTTTATAGCCAATTCACCTTCTGTAGCACTGTACATAGCTGCAACTTCTTCGGCTGTTTTATCAACGGCATTTAAATTATTGTCTTCAAAACTTGCTAACATAGAAAGAGCCTGATCCAATGCAGCTTCCGTATCACGAATTTCCGTATACTTAGAACTACAGAAACAGCGACGATACGTATCATTTGCATTAGCACACAATTGATCCATACATGTAGCATATGCTTCGCGACAATTCGCATATCCCGAACCAATCTTTGAAACATCTGAAAATACTGCCGTTGCTCTTGCAGTAGCACTTCTTCCAAGCCCGATAACTGTAGATTTCGAAGCACTTCTTGCGGAAGAAGAGGCGTTGTTAATATCATGTGACACAGCACTTCTAACAACATTTGAAGCCCCAGCGCGAGACGTCGTAGCCGAATTAACAGGGACTACTTTTTGTTTAATCGCAGACCTGCTTGCATTTACTACATTTTTATTTGCTTCAGACACTGTCGCACTTCTGCTAATAGTCGCAGAAGATCGCTGCGTCGCAGAGCGCGAGACTTCATTTACAGCGTTACGCGCACTTAAATTCTTATTTATATTGTCATCGTTTATAACTTGAATAACATTTCTACCGCTAGAACGTTGTGAAGAATTTGTATTTGATACCGTAGAATTTACCGCGTTCCCAGAGCGAGGATTTGGAGCTTGATCAGCAAAAACGGTACTCGTTATAAAAAACATAACGAACAAATAAAAAAATGCTTTATAAAAATTATTTTTGCACAAGACCAAAATTTATTCTCTCATTATCATAATTTTAACATTTTTTATATTTTAAAATCAACACTATTTTACTCAATGCAACAATTTACAGCATTTTTTACCCAATCTCCCAATCTTCTTACCGCAGATTTAGATTTTTTAATCTCTTGATTATAAAATTCTTCTTTTTTTACTTTTTTATCTGTTGATTTGAATCTAGCTACATTACATTCAAATTTTTCTAACATTGCCTTATCATAAACGTCAGAAGCAACTCTTTTTACTCCTGTTAAATCGATCAAATCCATATTCAAACCCCAGAACAAAGAATACAATTCATAAGACTTATTAAATAAATCATACGCATCTTTTGTATTACCCGCAGATAAAGCCTTTGTACCCACTTCCATAACTCTCATTGATGCAGCCAGCAAATGTTTAGAAATGCACCAAACTTCTCCGTTTTCTGCGGTAGACTTTTTTACTATGCGTTCCATTAATTCTTTACGCATATCGCGAACGGTATTTATCAAATCATAAAAACCTGTTTTCTGAGTTTTAGCACCGCTAAAGAAAAAATGTTCTTCCAAAGAAATCAAGTTCATCAACGCAATTGATAAATCTTGGTCTGACGACAAATCCAAAGGATTTACTTTTTTGGATGCATCTACTTTCTCAATCATTTCTTCCATTGACATTTTTTTATTTTTTACGGATTTCATCGCTAAAGCCTCTTATTTTGTAATTAACCAGAAAATAGCAGTTGCTATAAAAAGAAAGAACAAGGGAACCACAACTTTCTGAAAAGCAAATTTTGCATGTCCACCATTTTTGCGTTTTATTTTTATATACCAACGCGCCCCCAGATAGAAAGCAACAGTTCCGACTACCGTTCCCAATAAGAACTTATCAATTCCCCACAGAGTATTTGCACCAAATACGATACCAGGCAATAAATAAACCATTCCCAACAGAGCATAATAAAACACGAACGGTACAACTATTTGCCAGAAAGCACTTTTTACACCGCGCTTTTTTAACCAACCAGCAGTCCAGAAGAATAGGGACAAAGTCAAACCACCTGCCCATATTCCTGTAATTACGTCATCAACACCCAACAAACGTGCACCTTCTAACCCCGCACCAACCGCAACAGTACAAACAGGACATACTGCCATAGCAGCGGGAACCAAGAAAACAGCTGCTACAACCCCACATAGAAACAACAAAAATACTTTTTTCATTATAAAAACCTTTCCTTATATTTAATTTATCAAATCATACAAAAATACATACGTATCGGTCAATATGATTTTATCACACTCCTCATATGTGCACTACGCGCACGCGGGTTTGCATTCAACTCTTCTTCATTCGGAGCTTCTGGTTTTATACTTTTAAACTTAGCGTCTTCAACTATCGGTAGTCGGGGGTCACCAACAGGCATTGTCCATTTTCTAAAAGTATTTTTTACAATTCTATCTTCCAAAGAATGGAACGTCACACATATGCACTTACCACCGATTTTCAGTAAATCTGGAACTGCACTTAAGGCTTTTTCTAACTCACCCATTTCATCATTTACTGCAATTCTTAAGGCCTGAAATACTGGTGCAACATCTTTTGGGTTATGTATCAAATTTTTCAATTCTAATGTCGTTTTAGGTTTTTCGTTTTTTATAGAATTTGCCAGAATGCTGGCTTTTTTCACGTCTCCATAATCCTGCAGAATTTTTGCCAGATCTTGTATCGAAGATTTTTCTATTAAATCTACCGCAGAATCACCAGAATTAGACATTCTCATATCTAATGGTCCATCTGTACGGAAAGAAAAACCGCGTTCTGGAATATCTATTTGCATAGAAGAAATACCTAAATCAAAAACAATCGCATCAAACTGTTCTGCAAGATCTGAAAGACTAGAAAACGGTTTCGGAATAAAATTAAATTTATCTTTATATTCTGACTTCAAAATATCTGCATCAGAGATTACATTAGGGTCTCTATCAAATGCGACTACTTTCGCACCAGATTCTAAAAAAGCGCGTGAATAACCACCTGCGCCAAAAGTAGCATCAACAATTTTCTTATCTTTAATATCTCCCAAAACATTCATAACAGACGTTAACAAAACTGGTATATGTTTCATATTACTCAATTCCAACTTTAATTCCTAAGTTTATCAGATCATTTGCGGTATTAGCACCAAGTTCTACCCCACTGGGTAATACCATAGTAGCAATTTTATCACCTGCATGTAAATTTAATGCAACTTTTGTAAAACCTGTTTTTAATGCGGTTATGGCTTTTTTTACATCTTGTAATACAGACTTATCGTATATATCCAAGGTTATTTTTTTAGCAATCTTAGCGACCCATTGCGTCAAAGGCATTATAGAATCTACAAAAACAGATACTCTATCATCGCGATTAGAAGATTTTCCAGAAATCAAAACAACACTTTCATTTGATAAAATCTGTGCAAATTCTGCCGCCGATTCTCCAAACGCAACTGCATCTATATTACCAAAACTGTCAGAAGCACTTATAGTAATCATATCCTTTCCCGTCTTAGTTCTGCGTCTTGAAAACGAATTAACATTAGCGGCAATATGTACGGGTTTTCTGTCCCCAACACTTTCCAAAGTAGCGCTTGTTGTAAGTTTTGCGCGTGCTATTAAGTGCTTATATTGATCCAACGGATGTGCAGAAATATAGAATCCAAGTGCAGACAGTTCATTTTCTAATCTCTGCCCAAAAGTCCACGATGTTGTGTTTGGTAAATTCTTTTTTAATCTATCTTCTGCGACATCGTCTTCAACCGTATTTGCAAATAAAGATAAGGTATTTCCGCCTTCTTTTGATTTTGACGCATAAGACAAGATTGCATCGGCATTCATAAATATTGCCGCACGATTTGGTTCCAAAGAATCTAAGACCCCGACTTTTGCGAATGCTTCCAAAATTCTTTTATTCATAATAGGTGCACAACGCTTTGCAAAATCAGTTAAATTTTTAAATTTACCATTTGCATTTCTTTCTGCTACTATCGCATCTGTTGCGACAGTTCCGACACCCTTAATCGCAGCCAATCCATATATAATTTTACCGTCACGCACAGTAAACAAAGATTCACTCAGGTTTATATCTGGCGCAATAATTTGAATTCCAAAGTTAGTTTTTGCATCATCTACAAACAAAGATAACTGATCTGTATTATTTAAATTACTGGACATAGATGCGGCAATAAATTCTGGAGTATAGTTCGCCTTCAAATACGCACATTGATTTGCAACGATAGAATAGGCGATAGCATGAGATTTGTTAAAAGCATATTTTGCAAATTCCTTAAACTTTTCCCAAAGTTCTTTTGCTTCTTCTCGGTTCAAAGTTTGTTCTTTCTCGCACCCTTCATAGAATTTACCTTCTAACTCATCCAACATTTTGGCGATTTTTTTACCCATAGCCTTACGTACGTTATCTGATTGCCCGCGAGTAAACCCAGCCAAAGCACGCGTCAACTGCATAACTTGTTCTTGATAAACAATGATACCATAAGTTTCTTTTAATATAGGTTCTGCACGTGGATGTACATATTCAACTTTTTCCTCGCCATGCATACGTGCAATAAATTGCGGAATAAACGCAATAGGCCCTGGGCGATTTAACGCATTTAATGCAGAAATTTCCAAGAAACTTGTGGGGTGCATTTTACGCAAAGTCTGCTGTACAAACGGAGCATCGAATTGAAATATACCTTCTGTCATACCAGACTGCCAAAGTTTCATAGTCTTTTCATCATCAGTTGGTATTTTATCCAAATCAACATTTATACCGCGCGTTTGCTGAATAAGTTTTAAAGCATACTTTAAAACAGCCAAAGTCTCCAACCCCAAAAAGTCAAATTTAATTAAACCTGCGGACTCTAAATAATGTCCATCAAATTGACAAGAAGGCAATTGGTTCGCAGGGTCACGATAAACAGGTGCAATTTTCGTAGTAGGGCGGTCACCTATAACGACACCGCAGGCATGTTGCCCAAGATTTCGCAAAGATCCTTCCAAATCTTCCGCAACCCGAACTACTTTATCCATATCTTCGTCATTCTGCAAAATTTCCTGAATTTCTGGTGAAGAGTCCACCGCAACTTTTAAAGTTTTTGCGTCCTGAGGAATCAACTTTGAAAGCCTATCAGATTTAGAGTAAGGGATTCCATAAACTCGTCCAATATCACGAATTGCTCCACGCGCTTGCAAACTACCAAAGGTGATGATACGGCAGACAGAATCATGACCATATTTATCACAAATATAAGCCAAAACGCGTTCAATACCTGTTGGTTCAAAATCAACGTCAAAATCCGGCATTGAAATACGATCCGGGTTTAAGAAACGTTCAAATAGCAAACCATACTTCAAAGGATCGACATGAGTAATACCCAACGCCCATGCAACAATAGAACCGGCACCAGAACCACGCCCAGGACCTGTTAAAATATCATTTTTTCTACACCAATCAATATAGTCTGCAACGATTAAGAAATAACCGGGGAATCCCATATTAATAATAACGCCTAATTCAAACTCTGCTTGTTCATAATAAGGTTTGGTATCTGTTATTCCATGTTGCGCCAAATTCTTTGCAAGTCCCTTCATTGTATGATCGCGCAACATCTGACATTCTTGTTCTAAATCGTCACCGAAACGTGGCAGCAAGGGTTTTTCGTGAACGTTTACAAAGAATCCGCAACGTTGTGATATTATAACAGTATTTTCGATTGCTTCTGGCAAGTCAGAAAATAACTCTGCCATTTCATCTGGTGACTTAAAATATTGTTCCGAAGACTTACGAGGTCTATCTGGATCAATTACTTTCGTCTGTCCCAATACACAACTAAGCGCATCTTCTGATTCGTAATCACTATTTGCTGCAAAAGAAACATCATTTGTTGCAACGATTGGTATATTTAATTCTTGCGCAATATTAAGAAATTCTGGTTCCGTTTTAATTTCGTCTTCCAAACCATGTCGTTGAATTTCAATATAAAATTTATCACCGAAAAATTTCAAGAATTTTTTAGCATATAAACGAGCCTGATCATTTTGCGCGTTTAATATCGATATACCAATAGGTCCTGTTTGTGCACCAGACAAACAAATCAAACCATTTTTATGATATTCTAATTCTTCAAAAGTTATATATGGTCCCAAATGATGATTATCTTCACGCATATACATTACGCGATTTAATTCACATAAGTTCAAATAACCTTCGTGATTTTGAGCCAATAAAACTATACGCGATAAAGCCCCCACGCGCAATATCTTAGGATCTGCAGTATGATGATTCAGAGATATTTCGATACCGATTATAGGTTGTAATTTATTTTTAGGCATAACATCAGAAAACTCTGCACAACCAGACATCAAATTCGTATCAGTAAGCGCACAGGCAGTCATACCAAATTTTTTACACAAATCTGGTATATCCTTTACTTTAAGCGTACTTGCGCCTATTGAAAACCTAGAATGCGTACGAAGATGAACAAAATTATTCTCCATGCCGAAACGATAGCAAAAAAGCCATACCCCCCGCAACCATATATTTAAAAAATTTAGGATTTTTTTATTGACACAAAAATACAAAATCTCGAAAAAACGGGGCGTCAATCCCCGTTTAGTTTAATGCAATTTACCGCAACAATGCTTGTACTTTAATCCAGAACCACATGGACAAGGTGCATTTCTACGTGCTTCACCTGCCTGATTCAGTTCTGCATCATGTTGTGCCCGTTCTTTTTCTGTTGCGGCTACATCTTCACGCGTTAACTCCATTCTTGAAATATATGAAATTGACATAAGTTTAAAGTTATTAATTGTGTTTTTAAATAACTCTAATGCTTCGCGCTTATATTCATACAATGGATTTTTCTGAGCATATCCACGTAATCCGATAGCCGTTTGCAAGTAATCCATTTGTTGCAGGTGACGTTTCCATACTGCATCCAACGCCCCCAGCATCATCTGACGAGAAGCCATCTGCATTAATTCTGGGCCGTATTTTTCTGTCTGATGGTTATAACGACGCATAGCCAAATTAAATAAAGTTTCGTAAGCCTTACGTTCTGTTATAGTTTCATCTGTTTTCCATTTTTCTATATCTGTAATATCCAACGCGAATACACGTAACATAATATCGTGAATTCCTTGAGTATTCCAATCCATAGGATGAGATTTTTCTGGAATATTATTTTCACAGATGATTTCAACGACATCGCCAATCATTTCTTTTGCAAGCGGCGACAAATCTTCTGATACCATTAAATCATCACGTTGCTTATAGACGACCCCACGTTGTTCATTCATAACATCATCATACTTCAACAACTCCTTACGAGATTCAAAATATCTTGCTTCAACACGTTTCTGAGCTTTTTCCAACGCTTTCGTAATCCAAGGGTGTGTAATAGCTTCACCTGTTTTCAACCCTAGTGTTGTCAACATACCGTTTAACCGAGCCGCACCGAATATGCGCATTAAATCATCATCCAGCGCCAAGAAGAACTTAGAATCACCAGGATCACCCTGACGACCGCTACGCCCACGCAATTGATTATCAATACGACGTGATTCATGACGTTCTGTACCGATAACATATAAACCACCAACTTCCAGGACAAGTTTTTTATTCGCTTCTATTCTTTCATAAATTTCTTTTTTCTTCGCTTCAGATTCTGGATCTTCTGGGTCAAGCGCAGCAATTAAATCTTCTGCGTTACCACCTAATTTAATATCTGTACCGCGACCGGCCATATTTGTTGCGATAGTGACTGCCCCAGGCGCACCCGCTTGCGCAACAATTTTTGCTTCTGATTCATGATGTTTAGCATTTAGAACGGCGGGTTCGACACCAAGTTTTTTACGAACTATCGCTGCCAATTCTTCTGATTTCTCAATAGAAACAGTACCAACCAAAACAGGTTGCTTGCGTTCCATACATTCAGCAATTTGCTTTATAATTGCATCATATTTTTCTTCTTTATTGCGATATATTTCATCGTGATGATCGATACGTGCAACAGGGCGATTAGTCGGAATAGAAACCACACGCAATTTATAAATTTCTTCAAATTCTGCAGCTTCCGTCATAGCAGTACCTGTCATACCAGACAGAGTAGGGTACAAACGGAATAAGTTCTGATAAGAAATACTAGAAACCGTCTGATTTTCAGGTTGAACTTTTACATGTTCTTTTGCTTCGATTGCTTGATGCAAGCCTTTACCAAAGCGTCTTCCTGTCATAACACGCCCAGTAAATTCGTCTACTATAAGTATTTCACCATTTCTTACAACATAGTTAACATTTTTCTGGTATAAATGATGCGCCAACAAAGACTGTTGAATATGCATAACAAGCGCCGCATTTTCAGAAGCATATAAATTATCCCCTATCAATAAACCAGCTTCTTTCAACAATCTTGTCGCAGTATCAACACCTGTTTCTGTTAGAGTCACATGACGATCCTTTTCATCTTTCTTAAAATCGTCTTCACTCAACTTAGCAACAACGGCATCAACTTTTTCGTAAAGTTCACTTGTATCTTCTGCAGGGCCGGAAATGATAAGAGGCGTACGCGCTTCATCGATTAAAATACTATCAACTTCGTCAACGATAGCAAAGAACAATGGACGTAATACCTGCTGAGCTTTAGAGAACTTCATATTATCACGTAAATAATCAAACCCTAACTCAGAATTAGTCACATAAGTAATATCACAAGCATAAGCATTACGACGTTCATCATCAGTCATATCATGCTGAATTATACCAACAGACATGCCCAAGAAACGATAAACTTGCCCCATCCATTCTGCATCACGCGAAGCCAGATAATCGTTTACAGTAATCAAATGGGCACCTTTGCCATACAACGCTTTCAGATATAGTGCCAAAGTCGCGACTAATGTTTTACCTTCACCGGTTTTCATTTCAGCAATTTGACCATTTGTCAAAACCATCCCACCAAGCATTTGAACGTTAAAGTGACGCAAACCAATAGTTCTAATAGAAGCTTCACGAACTGCTGCAAACGCATCAGGCAGAATATTTTTCTCTTTTTCCCCATCTGTTATACGTTTACGTAAGACGTCCGTTTGTGCACGAAGCTCTTCATCAGACATCGCATGATATTTAGGTTCTAAATCATTGATTAAAGATACTATTTTATCATAAGACTTAATAATTCTGTCATTTGCAGAACCAAGAATTTTACCGATTACATTTTTTAACATAATTTTTCCTTATCTTATCTTGAATGGTATAGCAATTTTGCGTCTTGCGGTCAAGTTACTTTATGATATAATGCATTAAAAGATACAAACAAGTATTAAAAGATCAATTTTTTATAAATAATAGGGGGAATTTGATGAAAGAAAGTATACAGAAGCTAAACCCATCAAACATAACTAGCGATGTATTTATAATTGCACCGACACAAATAGAATATATAGCACAAATATTCGGTGATAGTGTTGCTGATGCTATGAATATGCGAACTTTTGCTCAAAAAATTCGACAAATAGCCGAGCAATCTTTAAGAGACGCTTTACACGCCGCCAAACGCCAAGGTGAAAAGCGCTAAGCACAAAAAATTATTATTATCTAAAAGTTCGCATTAAATTTGTATTTAAAAGAGAATCAGCTTATATGAAGTTATTTTATAAAACACAGAAAAAATCCTGCGAACGCGAGATTTTTATTACATACTATCGTCATATACCGAATAAGTAGTTGTACCAGACTTTATTCGCAAGTTTCCCTTTATATCAGTACTCATATTTCCATAATATGTTGTACCATCAATTCTTACGTTTAACGATGGCGTCGTTTTACTTTTACTACGCAAATAAATCTTATTATCTCCGATATGCAAAATTCTACCACAATCCCACATTTCATCCGCACCAGTTCCGAAACCTATGGTTGTCATACCATCAGAGCAAGGGTTTCTTACCCCTACTTCACCTTGGCTGACAACAGATTCTGCAGCCCAATAACCGATACCAACGTTTGAGCAAATTGTATCATTTACGTTTGCTAAATAGCTTCCACCTGCACAATATATTTTACATGATGAACTATCTGTACCAGCCTCTTCAGATGTATAACCCTCTAAACACCTATTGCAGCTAGAACTTTCACCATAATAAACCCTATGGGCTTCTTTATATTCACTAGTATTACAGATAATAGGGGTAGAATCATAAACATTAGCAATATGATATGCTCCTGGTACGTCTATATAACATTCGTTAATGGATTTTGCTTCTTCAGCAGACGTATAACCACTTGGACAAGCCTGACATGATGAACCAGGCATTCCTGCTCTAACGTAATGCTCTTCATTATATTTACCTGCTGAACAATGTTTTATTTCGTAATTTGCTCC
>CALXMZ010000045.1 GCA_944389645.1 uncultured Alphaproteobacteria bacterium | reverse complement strand
TTTGCATTTTTAGTTCTGACTGAACATCACCTGCAACGAAAATACCTTCAGGCATTTCTGCTGGTATCAAGCGTCCCATATTATCACGACGAATATCTTCTGTTAAATAATCAGTATTTGCCTCATGTCCTATTGCAACGAACAAACCGTCACAAACAATTTCTTTATCATCTGTAGTTGTCACGACCAATCTGTCAGAATCTGGCAATGCGGCTATTTTCTTTAAATCCGTATTAAATAAGCATTCTATATTTTCACGTTCTGCAACGCGATTACGCAAGACCGCTTCTGCACGTGTAAAAGCACCTTTACGGTAAACAATCTTTACGCTTTTTGCGATATCTGCTAAATACAACGCATCATTTAAAGCAGAATTTCCCCCTCCCATAACAATAACATCTTTATAAGCATAAAAGAAACCGTCACAAGTTGCACAATAAGAAACTCCCTTACCAAAGAATTCTTTTGCACCTTCTATTTCAAGTTTACGTGGTGAAGCCCCTGTTGCAATTATGACAGTTTTGCCAACGTATCTATTTCCATCTTCCGCCAAAATATTAAAAGCGCTTTCTGCATCACCAGAAATATTTTTTGCAGATGTAAATATGATTTCCGCCCCGAAAGTCTCGGCCTGATTTTTCATAAACTCTGCTAATTCCAAACCGCTACCTTTCCAACCTGGGTAATTTTCAAGAACCGCGATTCCTGCTGTCTGCCCCCCTAACCTGTCACCACCAAGAACAAACGTTTTCTTTCCTGCACGCGCGCAATAAAGCGCGGCAGTAAGCCCAGCAGGACCCGAGCCTAAAATTATAACATCATGCATAACGATATCTGTCATAAAAATCTCCTAGTTATCTTTTCGGGATTAGCATAACATAATCAAAATACGGGCGCAAATTTTTTCTATTTCTTTAAAAAACTTATTTTATATTGATTTTTTTTCGTAGATCTTTTATGATTCATATTGTTATGAAAAAAGCGTATCATATTTTTAATTCTTACTCATCCCCTTTTGGGGTATGCTTTAATTATTAATTAATAAAAAGTCGCGATTTAAATCGCAAATAAGTATTTCTAATAATAAAAATAAAAAAACAATTAAGGACATAAAGATGTTAGACATTCGATTTATTCGTGAAAACCCAGATATAGTAAAGGATGCGTGTAAAGTAAAAGGCTTTGAAGATCACGTAGATAAAATATTAGAATTAGACGCACGCGTAAGAGAATTAAAAACGATTACGCAAACAAAAACTGCAGAAAAGAATAAAATTACTCGCGAAATTCCAACTGCAACCGATAAAGCCCCGCTAATTGCTGAATCGAAAAAAATCGGTGAAGAAATAGCGACAGATTTAGCAGAACTTGCCGAAAAAGAAGAACGACTAAATGATTTATTACATCGCGTTCCACAAATACCAAGCCCAGATGCACCTATTGGCGCAGATGATAGTGATAATGTAGAAGTACGTCGTGTTGGGGAACCGACGAAATTTGACTTTACACCTCGCGCACAGTGGGATTTATTGGATATGAACAACTGGTGGTTACCAGAAAAAATCGGTCAAATCTGCGGAACACGTACATATTGTTTAATGGGCGAAGCAGCAGAATTACAGTTAGCAATAGAAACTTATGTTATACAGAAATTAATATCGAAAGGCTTTACATTTATAGAATGCCCATCCATTACAAAACCGCAGACAATATTTGACGCAGGTCACTTTATGGGTTCTGATTTATCTGTAATGAATAATGACGTATTTATGTTAACAGATACAGATAGATGCTTAGCCGGTACAGCGGAGATAATATTAAACTCGCTACATAGTGGTGAAATTTTACCAGAAAACGTTCTTCCTATAAAATACGCAGGTTTTTCACCTTGTTTTCGTAAAGAAGCTGGTGCAGCGGGGCGTGACACAAGAGGCTTAGCAAGATTCCACCAATTTAACAAAGTTGAACAATACATATATTGCAAACCAGAACAATCTGATGAAATGCATGAACATATCTTAAACAACCTTTGCGAAATAATGGAAGACTTAGAATTACCGTACCGCGTAATTGCTAACTCGACTGGTGACATGGGTTTTAATAAAGTAAAAATGAACGACGTAGAAGCATGGGTTCCAAGTGAAAACGCATACAAAGAACTAGGCAGTTGTTCATCTATTGGCACATTCCAAGCACGTAGAACAAATACAAGATATCGTGAAAATGCAACAGGTGACGTTAAATTTGTAGCAACATTAAACAATACGGGTATCGCGGTTCCACGTGCACTAGTCCCAGTAATAGAAAATCATCAAAATGCAGATGGTTCTGTAAATATACCAAAGAAACTACAACCATTAATGGGTGGCAGAACTAAAATTGGGGGTAAACACTAAAAAAAACGGGGTAACACCCCGTTTTTTAACGTTGCTTCATTTCATCTATAGAAACACGTGAAGCGAATGATTCTGCAGACTTGAACGGAAATATAAAATCTTTAAATACAGACGTTGATGTTTTATATTTCCATTTCTTTATTGCCAACAATAATTGTTCTTCTGTATGAAAATTATTACTATTATAATATTCATCTATGGCATGCAAAACTTGTGAAAAAGCCAACCATACCGAATTATCGACAGCAACACCATTTGCACTCATTTTGCAAAAAACGTCAGCAGAAGGTTCTAAATTTTCTTTTATACGCACACCGTAATCAGAAAATCTTTTCGGATCTTGCGCAATTTTATTGATAATTTCTATATTTTTGACGATTTCCAAATATTCTTTTTTATCTTTTGCTTTTTCTGCTCTTTTGTTCAAAAAAGCAATAACAGATTCAAAAAAATTTTTTATAGTTAAATCATAATCAATAATTTTATTCTTCATAAAAAATCTCCTGTATGTATTTTATTTTACCATTATTTTTGAGATAAATAAAACAATTTTTTTATAGGTCTAACCCAAAAATAAGATCGCATTATTTTAACTTGCACATCCAAATCTTTTAGCATTTTCTCAATTTCCCCTGCCCAAAAAACTGATGAATATACCATTCTTTTATCATTTGATGTTCTACCATATTCCCAATCTTGAACTAAATCACAAAATCTATAAAAATCCCTTTTTAATTTAGAGTCATATATAAAAGCGCCTTCTGTACTATTTACAACATAATCTAATGGGCTCCATACAACATAAAAAGCATTTTTTGCCTTTTCAGGATTCATGGCATTAGATTCGATCCAAATTTTTATTCTATTGATATAATCGTTTTCTGTTGTAGCACGTGAAAAATAAAAGCCAGGTATACTTGCCATATCCTCCATTTTAACCAAAGCCCTAGCCGCTTTACATTTCTGCTCTCTTGATAACTTCCCCCAATATTTAATAAGATCTGCTTTTGCCAAAATTCTAAAGCTACTAAAACCAGATTTTATAATAGAATAAACGCCTTCTTCTGTTATGTTTTTCTGCATTACAATTCCTTATAGAAATATTCTGCGTCACATTATAGACAAAATTTATATTATGTCAATGCATAAAAAGGAAAATTCAATTTGCATATTTCTTGAAAAACAGAATTTATGTTATAATCTATAATCTATAAAAATTAGAAAGTTATAAGGTAAACAAATGAAAATTCGTAATATTGCAATAATAGCACACGTAGATCATGGGAAAACAACACTTGTTGATAATATGTTAAAACAAGCTGGCACATTTCGCGACAATGAAAAAGTTGCGGAACGAGTTATGGATAGCGGGGATATTGAACGTGAACGAGGCATTACGATTTCTGCGAAACCGACATCTATTTTATGGAATGGTTATAAAATCAATATTGTAGACACTCCAGGCCATGCTGATTTTGGTGGTGAAGTAGAACGTATTTTGTCTATGGTAGATGGCGTTGTATTATTAGTTGATTCTGCCGAAGGTCCATTACCGCAAACAAAGTTCGTTTTATCAAAAGCATTAAAACTAGGGTTACGACCGATCGTTTGTATAAATAAAATAGACCGTGCAGATGCACGTCCCGACGAAGTTCTAACAGAAACGTTTGATTTATTTGATAAATTAGGTGCAACAGACTCGCAGTTAGATTTCCCATATCTATATTCAGTTGGTCGTGATGGGTGGGCAGTTCGTGATTTAAATGACGAACGCAAAGATTTAACGCCTTTATTTCAATTAATTATAGATCACGTACCTGCACCAGATTGTAATGGCACACGGTGTCAATTAGACGCTCCATTTAAAATGCTTGCAACTACACTAGAAGCAGATCCATATGTTGGCAGAATTTTAACGGGTAAAATAGAATCTGGTACTGTAAAAGTGGGGCAATCAGTTAAAGCAATTAATATGAAAGGCGAGTTTATAGAAAATGCCAAAATAACAAAAATTATTGAGCATCGTGGTATTGAAAAAGTATCTTTAGAATCTGCATCAGCAGGAGACATCGTCGTTGTTGCTGGTTTTTCAAAAGCAACTGTAGCAGATACTCTTTGTGCACCAGAAGTAACAGAAGCCATTCCTGCTATGCCTATTGATCCGCCTACCCTGACGATGACATTTTTTGTAAATACATCACCTCTTGCAGGTAAATCAGGAAAAAAATTAACATCACGAATGATCGGTGAAAGATTATTTAAAGAAGCAGAGACAAATATTGCACTACGCGTTACACAAAGTGAAAACAACGAAGCATTTGAGGTATCTGGTCGCGGTGAATTACAGCTTGGTATTTTAATTGAAACTATGCGTCGCGAAGGTTTTGAACTAAGCGTAAGTCGACCACGCGTTGTTATGCAAGACGGTCCCAACGGAGAAAAATTAGAACCAATTGAAGAAGTTGTAATTGACGTAGATGACGAATTCAGTGGTGTTGTAATTGAAAAAATGACAAAACGTAAAGCAACTATTACAGAAATGAAAGCATCTGGTGCTGGGAAAACTAGAATAGTATTCTCTGCGCCTTCACGTGGTTTAATCGGTTATTTATCCGAATTCCGCACAGATACCAGAGGAACAGGTATTATGAACCGTGTATTTTCTGGATATGAAGAATATCGTGGTCCGATACAACAATACAGACCAGGAGTATTAGTATCAATGGAAAAAGGAACAGCTGCAACTTACGCCTTATTTAACTTACAACCACGTGGTACATTATTCATTGGACCCCAGACAGAAGTTTATTCTGGTATGATTATCGGTGAACATAGCAAAGAAAACGACCTAGAAGTCAACCCTATAAAAGGAAAAGAACTGACGAACATTCGTTCTGTGACTGCAGATGAAAAGTTATTTTTAGCCCCTCCACGTAAAATGTCTTTGGAAGAAGCGCTATCATATATCCAAGACGATGAATTAGTAGAAGTCACACCTGCAACGATACGTTTACGCAAAAAAGAACTAGATAGCAATATACGTAAAAAAACAAGAAAGAGCTCAGAAATATAAAAAACCAAAGGTTAAACAATGAGATTGATTGACATTTCAAAGAAAGACCATTTTTGGCCTAAATTATTAACATGTTGGATACCTTCTAGAATATATCGTCGATCAATTCGTGGAATTTTAACTATCGGAATAATTAATTATTTTAAAATCTTACATAAAGATAAAAAGAAAAAATTTGACTATGATTTTGCCATTGGTGCAATTATGAAAAACGAAGGTCCATACCTAAAAGAATGGCTTGATTTTCATATACTTGTCGGGGTAAATAAATTCTATTTATACGATAATGATTCAACAGACGATACCCAAGAAATACTTAAACCTTATATAGAAAAAGGTATAGTTGAATACAAACAGATTCATGGTCGTGGTAGACAACGTGACGCGTATATTGAAATAATTAATGAGCACAAAGATAAAATAAGATGGCTTTGTTTATTGGATTTGGACGAATTTTTATTTCCCGTAAAGCATAAAACGATATCAGAATTTTTAAAGACGTTACCCCGTTTTAGTCAATTAATTATAGGATGGGTAATATACGGTTCTTCCGGTCATGAAGAAAAACCAGAAGGATTAGTGATAGAAAATTATAAAAAACACGCAAAAATAAATTGGGGTATAAAATCTATAATAAACCCACGAATGATAGTGTACCTAAGCAACCCGCACAGTAATTATGTAGCAGGTTTTACGATTGATGAAAACGGTAAAAAACGTGGTTTTGTAAATCAAGAAAACGAACCCACTACTCATAATTTTATCAGATGCAATCATTATATAACAAAATCACATGCAGAATACATTGCAAGGTGTAATCTTGGTGATGCAGGTAGCGGTGAAAAAGTAAAAAGATTTGGTAAAGATCCGGAAACAAATTTTAAAAATTTTGATAAGAGTGAAATATATGATTCAATAATGGATAAATACATTGCACTATTAAAAGAATGAAAAACAAACGACTTTTTTTAATTGCAGGCTATGACCCAAAAAACGAAGCAGATGAATCGTTACTATATTTAGTCAGTTCTATGGCGGGAATGGGGGACGTCGTGCTTTATATGGACACAGAATGTAACCGCCAACAGTTAAATAAATTTATACCATTTACATTACATTGTGACGCATCACGTCATAGAGAATATGATTTCGGGTCTTATAAACGTGCATATATCTGGGCAAAAAATAATTTGAAATTATCTGCTTATGATTTTTTATACTTAATAAATGATTCCATATACGGACCTTTAAAAGACATAAAACCATATTTAGAAAAGATGGAATCACTGGGAACCGACGCTTTTGGTTTAGTCTGCAACCCGCACAAAACGCATCCACATATCCAGTCTTGGTTTATAGGATGTAAAAAGTCTGTTTTTT
This sequence comes from uncultured Alphaproteobacteria bacterium, assembly GCA_944389645.1. GTDB lineage: Bacteria > Pseudomonadota > Alphaproteobacteria > Rs-D84 > Rs-D84 > Enterousia. Next base: position 23,756 of record CALXMZ010000045.1, on the reverse strand, counting down.
TATCTAAATGGTTTGATGACTTTATGAATGATATAAAAATGCTTTCAGACAAAGGTTCTATAACGAAACAATACGAACAGGGGTTTTCAAAAAAAATATTAGACAATGGTTTATCTTGGAAATGTTTATATACTGTACCCGGACGTAGAATATATAATGACGTAAAGAAATTATATAAACACAATCTGCCTTTCATAAAGAAAGCATCTTTTATAAGACATAATGGACGTCTGGGTCGTCAAATTTTATATATTCTTTCTAATACAGATGAAAAGCTTTCAAAAGTAATATTAAGCAATGCCGAAAGGATATGGGGTAAAGAATATATACACTGGCTTTTAACGAAAAACCCAATTAAAATAATTTACAGAAAGATTACATACGCAATAAAAAAACTTTTTAAAGAGGGAATATGAAACAAATAGAAACAGACATAAAAAAAATTGCAGTTATAACTATGTCTCGGAACGACGAATTTTTTCTTAATCGGTGGATTAAATATTATGGTCAACAATTTGGCGAACAGAACTTATACATATATTTAGACGGGACAGAACAAAAAATTCCTTCTTGCGCGGGCAAAGCAAATATAAAACACATTCCACATAAAGAAGAACCTGTACAGCAAGGTGACAAAACTAGAATTCTTTTATTATCAAATTTAGCTAAAAATTTGTTTGATCGTGGTTATGAAATAGTAATAGGTTGTGACTGTGACGAATTTTTAATTATAGACCCTGCTCTTAATATTTCTTTACCAAAATATTTATCAAACATAAGGAAAAAAACATCTGTATCAGGTCTTGGTCTTGACGTTGGTCAAGATCTAAATTCTGAATCAACATTAAACCCGAATGAACCTTTATTAGAACAAAGAAGTTATGCTTTACTATCTACAAGATATACTAAACCGGTTGTATTATTTAAACCAAGCATATGGGGTAGCGGTTTCCATAGCGTAAAAGGTCGTAATTTTCATATAGATAAAAATTTATACTTACTTCATTTTGGTAGTGTAGATTATGAGATGATAAAAAACAAGGTTAAAGACAGAAACTCATCATGGGAAAAACATTTAAAGAAACGTACCCGAACGATAGAAATTATAACGCAATCGAAAGTAAAAAATCATTCTAAGAAAATTGCTAGATTACTACAGACCTTATTACGTCCAATATACGATATAAATAAACCGGCAATGCTAGGCTTAAAATGGGTTACAAAAATACCTGATAACTTTAAAAAAATTAATATATAACCTATTTATAAGATCTTATTAATTTAATTATCTGTTTTGTTATTTTGTTTGCATCAAACCTATTTAAGGAATCATAAGCCTTTTTTACCATTTTTCTGGTATCAACCTTCTTATTCCAGACAATAGATAAACATTTTTTTAATTGATAAACATTTCCAGGTTCGAACAGAAAACCGGCTTTTCCGTTAAGTAATATTTCACTAGGACCATTTCTACAATCCGAAGAAATATTAAATATATTAAGAGCATTGGCTTCAATTAAAACAGTTGGCAACCCTTCAGACCTACTAGACAAAATATTTGCAATCGAATTTTTCATATATCCAAACGGATTCGGCATAGTCCCTGTAAAAATAATATTATTTTTTACTGGTAAACTATTTGCGTATTCTTTATACCTTTTAGCAAAACTTCCATCACCAATTATAAACAAAGTAACTTCTGGTTTTTGATTTTCTAACCAGAAATCGTTAAATGCATTTATTAACGTATTAATATCTTTATCTGCATACAATCTAGAAAGACATACGAAATATTTTTTTTCTTTAGGTTTATCGGCAACTTTAGCTTTTTTATATATATCTTTAATATCTATCGGATTATATATTCTTATTATTTTATCTTTGTATTCTGGCCATTTATTATTAAATTCTTTTATAAAACCATCTGTTAAAGCGACTAATTTGTCATAATTCTTCATATAATTGATATAATCACCTGATATAAAAACATCTACAGATGAATGCCACCAAGTAATTTTAGGTTTTTGTATTTTTTTTAATTCCTCATAAAAAGAAAAATTATAATAGTCAATAAAAATATCAACATCTTTAAAATATTTTTTATTTATAAAAACTCTTTTAAACCAACGATAAAAATCCCGTAAAGGATGCTGAAATAATCTTACCAAGAAAAAATGATTTAAATTTGTTCCCAACCATTTACATGGATATAAGACATTAGTTTCAATTTCTGGATGTTTTCTAAACCAATTTTCGTATAAAGGTTCTTTTATTTTCACGTAAGAAATGAATTTAATTTTTATATCTTTAAACTTTAATAAATTTTCCAAAGTTCTTATAAAAACAGATTCGACGCCACCGACCTTCATATCACGCAGACAAAAAGCTACCGTTACAACGCTCATGACAAACCCTATTTTTTATTGATAAAAGAAAGGATACAAACATGCAAATTCTTAGCCCATTTATATGGAGGATTATCAAAAACTCCTATTTTTTCTAACTCACAAAAACACCTACGAGCAGTTTCTATATCATCATTATTATCAAGATAACGTACTTTTCTATATGCCCATTTGATAAAATACCACTTAAAATTCTTAGACCATTTTTCCATCTGATATTCATTAGCTTTTTCTTTATACAACAGGAAAGAATTTTTTATTCCAATGCATAAACTTTGTAATATACGTAACTGTTTAGCAGACAAAACGATTCCCACAAAATTCGGCACATAAAAATATAACGGCAAAGGACATATCGTTACCTTAGGTTGCTTTAACATAATGGCACTCCACCAAGGGAAATCTTCAAAAAGTATACCTTTAATAAAAGGCACATCTTCTATCAAATTACGACGATATAAATTTTTCCAAACCTGACAATGTTTAATCAGCCATTTTCTATTTCTTCTAAACGTGTTATGAGCGCGTTCCGTAGCATATTTATAAATATCGTCTGTAACAACAGTTTTTAAATTTGCAGTATCATAAACCTTAGACATACGTTTAGGTACGACATTATCAATATTCATACCAATTTTATATCTAACCATTAACTCAGGTCTATATATACGATCGTAAGTAAAAGAAACTATATCACTACCATCTTTTTTTGCTAGAAAGTATGCAATCTCCATCGTCTGAGGATGAATAAAATCATCACTATCCAAAAACAAGATATATTCTCCGGAAGCTTCTTTCATTCCTGCATTTCTTGCATCTGACAACCCACCATTTTCTTTATTTATAATTTTAAATCTAGAATCACGCAAAGCATACTCTGCTAAGATTTTATCAGAATCATCTGGGCTTCCATCATTTACACAGATAGCTTCCCAATCAGCAAACGTTTGATTTAAAACGCTATTCAAACATCTGCGCAAATATTTTTCTACGTTATATACAGGTATTATAATGGAAATAGCTGGCATAAATGCATCCTATAAATTTACTCTTTATACATTTCGTTTATCATAACATCTGCGAAACTACCTTTCACCAGATTTTTTGCTTGTGCATAAGTTGTTTTCTGAAAAAAAGCCCCAGAAGTAACATCATCAAATTTTCTTTGATCGAACGGTTTGTCGGCATAATCCCACCACAAAGCATGCGTAGGATCTTGATCAACATGAGGCATCTTATCAAAATAATATTTTGCTTTATTATCATTCATAACTAATGTTTTAAATAATAATTGATGCATAAAATAATCAAAGCTATGATTTTCGTGCAACCAATATTCCAAAATCATTGCTCTCCAAGCACTTAATAAATAAGAACCTTTGCGTGCTCTAATAAAACAATTTTGCATAAAACTGTATGGGCTACCAACTTTATTACCAGCCATATAAACAAAAAAATCTTGTTTTACTATCCAATCTGGTATTTTAGCGGTTGCGAATCCCGTAGAATCCAACCAAAAACCGCCATATTCATATAATAGTTCAACTCTGCAAATATCTGCAAAATGAGCATGTTTTATTTTTCCGCTTTTATATTTTTCCCATATAGCCTCAGGTAGTTTTATATAATTTCTCAAAGAATCTTCATCCAGAACCACAAGTTGTTGCTTACAATTTTTTCTTATGCTTCTAAAACAAGCTTTAACTAAATCAGGTGCATTTCTTTCACCTTGGAACCAGATTGTAAAGATTTTTTCTTTATCATCATCTTTAACTACGGGTTGATCCACGACTTTTGCAACTGCTGGCAAATATCTTTTAAAATACCTTGGTATATCGACAGCTAAAATATTACTACGCACGCTACGACGCTTTTCCCGGTTACGCCAGAACCAATTTAATATATGACCACGCAATACCACATCAGACATTGTAAAAAATCTTGCCAGATTCATATAAACCCCACTAATTTATTATTCTTCCATACCACCAACAGCTTCTTCATCTATCGCTCCGGTAGTCATTTGCTCTGCAATACCAGAGGCTTTTGACATAATTTTATCCAACAACTCTTTCTGAACGTCTTCATGGTCTTTCAACCACTGACGAGCATTTGCTTCACCCTGCCCCATGCGCTCATTATTATAAGAATAAAAACTTCCGGCTTTTTCGATTAAGTCGTATTTTACACCCATATCTAATATTTCACTTATTCTAGAAATACCTTCTCCGTACATAATTTTAAAATCAACCGTACGGAAAGGAGGTGCCACTTTATTTTTAACTATTTTCACTCTCGTTTCATTTCCGATGATGTTTTCTTTTTCTTTAATCTGTCCTGTACGACGAATATCAAGGCGTACAGAAGCGTAAAACTTCAAAGCATTTCCACCAGAAGTTGTTTCTGGGTTACCGAACATTACCCCGATTTTCATACGAATCTGATTAATAAAAATTAATAAAGTGTTACTACGAGAGACGCTACCTGCTAGCTTTTTCAAAGATTGACTCATAAGTCTTGCAGTTGTCCCCACAAAAGAGTCTCCTATATTACCTTCCAGTTCTGCCTTCGGCACCAATGCAGCTACAGAATCTATAACCACAACATCTACAGCACCAGATTTTATCAATGTATCGGCAATTTCTAAAGCTTGTTCCCCAGAATCTGGCTGAGATATAATCAAATTTGCAACATCTACCCCTAATTTTTTAGCATAAGAAGGGTCCAAAGCATTTTCAGCATCAATGTATGCGCAAGTTCCTCCTTTCTTCTGAGCTTCCGCAACGGCATGTAAAGCCAATGTAGTTTTACCAGAACTTTCCGGTCCATAAATTTCGACGATTCGTCCACGTGGGTAACCACCGATACCCAAAGCAATGTCCAACCCCAACGAACCCGATGAAATTGCTTCTATATTTTGTTGACTACCGTCCCCCATTTTCATAATGGCTTCTTTACCAAACTGTTTCTGTATTTGCGCCAAAGCTGATTCCAGCGCCGGATTTTTAACCTGAACACTTGTTTCTTTAACAACTTCTTTTTTTGCCATAAAACTTCCCCTTTTATCTTAATTTAATGATACAAAGATTTTAATCTTCACGCAACGAAAAACAAGCCGATAAAAGCAAACAAAATAGTTATTTTTTTGCTATAAGTACAATAGCAGACACCGCCCCAATTACGGCCGTAACGAACCACACAGCCGCCGTTCCACCGAAAATGGCAATACAAGCCGCTCCAAGTATTGGTGCGATAACATTAGGTAAATTCACACTTGTTCTAAACACGCCATAAAATTTTGTTTGTTCTGATTTTTTTGCCGTATCAAAAAACAATAAATCATGTACAGATTCCATCAAAGCTCCAGAAACCTGCCAAACGACGAAAATCATTAGTAAAGGGAAACCTGTAACGAACGTAGCCAAAGCCGAAAAAATTGCAAACGAGACGAATCCAGTTGCCAACCATAAGCTTTTACCCTGTTTTTTTACTAATTTCGGCATCATTTCAGAAAGTAATAAATATGGTACTATACCTAAAGTCAAAACCCATCCAAGAGTATCTTTTGAGAAACCATTTTCTATTACAACGATAGGCACATATAAATATCGCATTGCTCTTAAAGAGTAATAACCAAAATTAACAATATAAGCTCGTAGCATACCTTTAGTTACAAAAAATTTACGAGCGTTTTTCCACAAAGCTTTAAAAGTCTTACGCGGATCAACAGGTTTTATTTTTTTATCTTCTTGAACTACTCTAAATAATTTAAAAAACGCCCAACCCGAAAGATAAATCATAGCAGAAGCAAAAAAAGCTGCTCTATTATTAAACTTTTCTGCTATTGCGACTGCAATCATAGGTGCAAAAAGCGCGCCCACATTAAGCCATAAATGATATCTAGAGTTTAATTTTGCCATACCTATGTTTTTGGAAAAATCCGACATAAACAAAGGAATTAAGACTCCAACCAACGTAACTGCTATACCGGTAACATAATCCAATATAATGAAAGTACTTGTTTTTATAGAGAAACTCATCATTGCATAACAGATGGCAAGCATCATCATAACGAAATAAAAAACTTTAACTTTTGAGAAACGTCTAAACAACTCATTTGCAAAAAGACCTACAAGCATACAGAACGCAGCATATATAGCAACATAAATACCGACCAAAGCAGAATTTCTAAAAATTTCTAACAAAACAAGTGAATAAACTGCATTATAAATACCATCTGCAAATCCAGTAAACAGTCCCAAATTTGCGAATGAGAAACCGCTAACACCACTTTTTATCGAAATATATTTATCTTTTGCCATATCCACAATATTTTATCATAATATTTGTAATATACAAAATCGCACAAAAAAAATCCGCTACAAAAGCGGATTTTTTTTATTAACAATAATATTTTTATTGCTTCTTATTATTTTTTTCTTCATACAACTTTGCGAAATCAACTGGTTGCATAACAAATGTTGGGAAACCAGATTCACTTGTCAATCTTGCAATCAAAGCCCGTACTGATGGGAACAACAAAGTCGGAACATCTATTAAAAGAGTACGTTTTTTCTTTTCATCATCTTTTTCTTCTTCCATCTGAACAAGCCCAGAATAAGTAGACTCTATCAAGAAGATTGATTTATCCCCCGCTTCTAATTTAGAATGAACTTTAGTAATTAAATCGACCATAAACAGATTATTTTCTGCTCCTTTTATTTGTATATCAATATTAATTTCTAATTTTGCTTGACCATTATCTTGTTTAAAGAATAATTCTGGGACATTTGGACTTTCGAAAGATATATCTTTCAGAAACTGAGATATAATATTAAACTTTGCCATTATTTTACTCCTTTTTGGCGGTATAAAAACCCATCTGGACTTAATACCCGATTTTATGATAATATAATACTATAAAAATATTTTACAAGTGGGAGGGATTAAAAATGTCAAGAATGCTGAAAAGCGTGATTTTTCATGGTTTATTTATAATATCTTGTATATTTATGCTTACATCATGTGATTTATCTACCCCGACTCACCAAGGGGATAATTCGGTAATACCATCAAATTTAAAAAAAGTATCGTATAATGCGCTACCAGGTTGGTCAAACGATGATGTTCGTTATGCTTTACAAGCTTTTCGTAATTCTTGCAAAGCAAAAATACAATACACAGGGAAAGTCATTCCAGATAGGGCTTTATTTGAAGAAAAGTGCCGTATGCTCCCAAGTGCAAGTGCAGACGTTGCTACTGTACGCGCATGGTTTGAATCTAACTTTCAGCCGTATCAAGTATACACAGAAAATGGCGGTAACAAAGGTACATATACAGGGTACTACTCTCCTATAATACCTGCATGTAGGACAAAGACAGCACAATGTAATGAACCGCTTATGGGAGTACCGACAGACGGGAGAAATTACAAAGGAGTAGATAAAAAAACTATTGTAAACAATAAGATAGGTCGTATTTTATATTGGGCAAATATTGTAGACGTACAAAACATTCAAATACAAGGTAGCGGTATGTTAAAACTTGAAGATGGAACTCCTGTCAAATTAAATTTTGCAGCAGTAAACGATATGCCGTTTAAATCTATCGGTGAACAATTACGAAACCGTGGTATACGTCCAGATGGTGGTTATTCTGCAGATGCGGTATGGACATATTTAAAGAAGAATCCGTCTTTAGCGAAAGAAGTAATTTACAACAATCCACGGTATGTATATTTTTATGAATCAGTTCCACCAGATGTAATAGGTAAACTTGGTACTCCTTTATCAAAAATAAGATCTATAGCAATGGATGATGATATATATACTCTTGGTCTACCGGTATACATAGATACGAATTTATCAGACGGTCGCCGTTTCAGTCGCCTTATGATAGCCCAAGATACAGGTAGTGCAATACGCGGTTGGATACGTGCGGATATATTCTTTGGTAAAGGTGACGAAGCTTATAAATATGCGCATGGGCAACACTCACAGGGACAGATGTTCATATTAATGCCGAAAGAATACAGTTATGTCAAACCAGCAAAATAAAATTAATCAGCGTATATCCAGGCCTCAAACTATTGCTGGAGCAATGGGTGGTTTATTAAAAATATTCGGTATTCGCGCATCTGATTCAGACTTAATTGCCAGATGGTCAGAAATAATGGGTGAAGAAATTTCTAGCGTAGCGACTGTTGTTAGCATAAAGAAATTACGCAATAATAAGTTTAATCTTGTACTTCGCCCGGTCAACCCTGCATTTACGCTACAATTAACATATATGTCAGAAAAAATAAAAAATCGGGCAGACAAATATTTTGGCAGAGAAGCCATCGAAAAAATAACTTTTAGGAAATAAAAACCGGTATTGATACCGGTTTCATCATTTTAGAATTTTTCTTTCCCAATAAACGGCAATTGCGGGGACGAAAAAGAACACGACCCCTGCCAGCATCCATATTGCCAGAAAACTTATTGCTGAAACGTATAAATAAGGCAAAGAAATTCCGGTTATACGTACTGCAAAATACATGAAAGCGGGCCATAAAGTAAGTAACCATACGAAAAAAACTAGTAAAAAGTTTATTAAAAATGCTTTGAAGTACACGCGCTGTCTTGACAATAATTTTAAGTTAAGCATTTCAATATATTCTTTTTTCATACCAGCCTCCTTTTGGATTTATTATGATTATACCACAAAAACGAGTAGTTATAAATTAAAAATGCTTACGTTCGTATGAGCTAAAGCGATAGCAATAGCATCACTTTCATCTGCAGTTTTAGGGTAAGCCATAGGTAAAAGCATTCTTACCATTTTATAAACCTGATCTTTATCTGCATGTCCTGCCGAAGTTAACGCTTTTTTTATTTTATTAGGTTCATATTCATAAATACTAATATTTTTATTAGCAATAGCAACAATTGCTGCCGCTCTTGCATGACCAAGTATAAGCGTTGTCTTGGGGTTTTTATTTACGAATGTAATTTCAATGCTACATTCATCTGGTTGAAAAGAATCACAAATCTTTGAAACTTCGCGAAATATAAAATCCAATCTATTCGGCAAAGTATCGGTCTTTGGTGGTAAAATGACACCGCTTGCAACATATTTACGATTCGCACCTATGCTATCTATAATCGCCCATCCTGTGTGCAAAAGTCCTGGATCTATACCAATTACTCGTGTCATACGTTCCTCTTTCATAAAGCAAATTATATTACAAAAAATGTCGCATCTGCGACATTTTTATTAACCGAAATACTATTATGCAGCTGCTGTAAATACTTTCTGAACATCTTCGTTATCATCCAAAGCATCTACTAATTTTTCTATTTTTGCATAAGCTTCATCATCCAAATCCATAGGCATGTTCGGAATCCAAGTTAATTCTGCGCTTTCTGGTTCACCCAATTTATCGCTTAAAAGTTTTTGAACATTCATAAAATCATCAGGTTTTGTTGTAATGATGAAACCTTCATCAGAAGTTTCCAAATTATCGGCATCCGCATCCATAATTATTTCCATCATTTCATCTTCTGTTTTACCTATAGAAGCGGGATAAAAAATCTGACCGGCACGAGTAAACATAAACACTACGCTTCCTTCTTCCCCCATATTACCACCATTTTTAGCAAATATATTACGAATTTCAGGAACCGTACGACGTGGGTTATCCGTTAAAGCCTCTACAATAACGGGAACGGCCCCTGGTCCATACCCTTCATACCTAACGGCAACATAATTTTCTGTATTTGCCCCGGAAGCTTTATCAATTGCACGTTTAATGTTATCATTAGGCATAGAATTTTTACGTGCGTTCAAAACGGCTAAACGCAGTCTTGGATTATTATCCGGATTCTTATCACCTAACTTTGCCGCCATTGTAATTTCACGAGCTAATTTAGTAAATAAACCGCTACGTGCAGCGTCATTTGCACCCTTTTTATGCTGAATATTATGCCATTTGCTATGTCCACTCATATTTGACCTTTTAATTTTATTAGATTAGAATTACTACAAAAGGATAACAAATGATTGGTAAATTGCAAGGAGTTGTTGATTATATAGGTGATACTTTCATCATTTTAATGATAGATGGTGTCGGATATAAAGTTTTTACTCCTGAATACCTACCCCACAAATCTACAGTATCCTTATGGATAGAAACGATTGTACGTGAAGATTCGATAAGACTTTTTGGATTTTCTACCCTTTCTGCTCAGAATCTTTTCAACCAATTAACATGCGTGTCTGGCGTAGGTCCTAAAGTTGCATTAGCTATAATGAGTACAATAAAAACTGAAACATTAATGTCTGCAATTGCTACCGGTGATGCAAAAACGATATCTACAGCACCTGGTGTCGGTAAAAAGATGGCAGAAAAAATAATATTGGAATTAAAGAACAAAATCGGTGGTTCATCATTTGATTTTGCCCAATCAAATTCTGATACCGTTTCTGCACTGCCAGATTTGCTGTCTGCGCTTGAATCATTGGGATACAGAAGATTGGATATAATAGACATGGCACAAAAATTGGTAAAAGAAAATCCATCCGCAGACGTTGCCAAACTAGTACCCATGGCATTAAAAGAAATAAGCAGGAATAAATAACATGAACGAAGAAACAATTTTTGCGCTATCTAGCGGGCATGGTAAATCAGGAGTTGCAGTAATAAGAATTAGTGGCAACAACCTTAAATACATATTTTCAAAATTTATCAACAAAAAAATTTTTATTCCAAGACATGCTTATTTTACTAATTTAAAAGATAGTAGTAATTATTTAATAGATCAAGTTATATGTATTTATTTTGAAGCACCTAATTCATTTACTGGTGAAGACATAATAGAAATACACAGTCATGGTGCCCAAGCAGTTATAGAAAAGATATTCGAACATTTACAAACTTTAAACATGCGTATGGCGACTCCTGGAGAATTTTCTAAAAAAGCATTTTATAACAATAAAATGGATTTAGCCGACATTGACGGTCTTGCGGCACTGTTAGATGCCCAAACGGACAAACAACGTCAAAGCGCACTAAAATCTATGATCGGTATGGATAGTAAACAATATGATTTATGGCGCAATCAAATGATAGAAATTTCTGCGTATGCCGCGGCAATTTTAGATTATTCAGAAGATGAATTACCACAGAACATAAACGAAAAAATTAAAAAAAAGACGGAATTTTTATACAAAGAAATAAAGGATACAATTTCGCGCTATACGGCGATACGCGCTATCCGCAATGGTTTTAATATTGCATTAGTTGGCGAAACAAACGTTGGAAAATCATCTTTGTTTAATGCAATACTTGGCGCGAACAGAGCGATTGTTTCAGACATTCCTGGCACAACACGCGACGTGGTATCTGCCGCAATAGATATAAATGGATATTTGGTAAATCTGTCAGATACTGCCGGGTTGCGTAAAACAGCAAACAAAATTGAAAGAATCGGAATACAGCGCACAAAAACAGAAATTGAAAACGCCGATTTAATTTTACGAGTTTTAGACGGTTCAAAAGAAACGAAAATTCCGTCACTTTTAAATAACGAACTTTTGATAATAAATAAATCCGATATAACACAAGGCAAACAAATTCCGCAGGCAATCTATGTATCTGCAAAAACAGGCAAAGGCATGGACAAATTAATCATGCTAATAAAAGAAAAAATAGCGACATTGACAGCAGGCACCGAATCATCGGTTGCGATAAACGCACGCACCCGTGTTTTATTAACCGAAACCTTGCAAGAGTTAAAATCTGCCCTGGACACATCCGATGACAATTATGACATATTTGCAGAACACGTCCACCGCGCTGCAGATAACATAGGAAAAATACTAGGCACGATAACTGCATCCGAAGTAATGGACGCTACATTTTCACAACTATGCCTGGGAAAATAATATAAATAATATCAAGACAATTAAAACACCGCCAAAACGGCGGTGTTCTGTTTTTATTCAATAAAGTTACTCTTTTCTTATAGGATATTTACCATCTATCAGATTTTTACGGACAATATGATGCTTTACTTTTTGCGTACTTGTCATTGGTAAATCTTCTGTTGTCATGGCAAAATGAGTTACCCATTTATATGAAGCGACTTTTTTATTTGCCTGTGCGATTGCTGCCGCCAGCTTTTCAAGAGTCATATCAGGTTCGACGCTAAACACACCATAAGTAACAGTTTTATTTTTTACTTTATGTTCGAAAACCGCAACATTTTTTACCCCCGGTATTGTAATGAACAAACCTTCAAGCTCATCAGGATAAACGTTTTTACCTGAATCTAGAACGATAACCTGTTTTTTACGTCCTGCAAAATGTAACTCTCCGTTTTTATCCATAGACACCATATCACCCGTATTAAAGAAGCCTCTTTCATCAAAAACCTCTTTATTTACTTCTGGATTATTTAAATACCCTCCAAAAACTTGATGTCCACGTAACCAAAGCACCCCTACTCCATCTTCGTTTTTATCACGAATTTCGCACTCATTATTAGTTGTAGGTCCCCCGAATGCAAAAGGTAAACGGTTCTTTGTAGGTTTAGAAATACAGATTGGACCGACGCATTCTGTTAAACCATAACCTTGAATAAAAGTCAAACCAAGACGTTCATAAAAAGTCTCGACTTCTGGTTTCGTTGCAGCCCCTCCTGCAATCAATAGCCTTGCCCGACCGCCAAATACGGCTAGCACGGGCTTCTGCACTTTGCGAACCAGAGCCCCCAAACCTATTTTTTTCAAGAAATTCCCATATTTTAAAACAATTGAAACCAGCCACCATTTACGCTGAGCTTTAATGTTATCAATTATTTTATTACGAAACACTTCCCATAATCTAGGTACAGCCGGTATCACATGTGGTTTATACTGTTTAAAGTCATCTAATATTTCTTTCGGGTTAACCGTAGGCTGTAACAGAACCCCTGCTCCATAATGAAGCGTTGCCAACAGTTCAACTGCGAAACCGAAAATATGATACATCGGTAAGAAACCATACATTATGAAACCTGATTGAATCCATTCATGCATATCTTCCAAAGAATTTGAGCACTCTATCAAATTAAAATGTGTTAAAGGCACAACTTTTGGTGTACCTGTTGAACCAGAAGTGAAAGACATAGTTGCAATATCCGAAGAATCTACCCTTGCAGGTTTTAATTCAGGGTTAACCCCTTTGTCTTTTTTGGTTATATCATAGAATTTGAATTTATCTGTTTTATAAAAAAACGATTTTTCTGCGCACACCATATGACAATTAGTAATTTTAGCCATATTATCATATTCAAACGGCGTCAAATTTGTATCTAACAATAAGGCAATTGCCCCCAAATACCAAATAGCGAATAAAGTTATAGGAAATTCTGGTATATTATGAGCCAATACCCCTATAACATCACCTTTTTTTACCCCAAGCGCATCAAGAGATGCTGCGCGAGCTTTCACCAACTCTATAAAACCGGTAAAAGTAACGTTTTCACGAACCAAGAACAAATTATCCGGCCATGTTTTTGTTGCTCTTTCCAGCAATTGATACATATTCATAATAAAAAACCCTTGTTTTTTTTATATTGGACAGGAATTATTATAATCAGAAGGAGAAATATTGCAAATATGAAAATACTAACACTTAATATAAACTCTATAAGAGCCCACGTAGAAAGTTTCATAGAAATTTTACGAAGTGGTAAATATGATGTAATAATGGTTCAGGAATTAAAAGTAGAGACCGCTGGTTTTCCTCATAATTTATTCGACGAATACGGTTATAACGTAAAAGTTTTAGGGCAAAAAAGTTGGAACGGGGTCGCAACATTTTCAAAATATTCAATAGAGGACGTCGTTCTAGGGATTCCAAACTATCCAGATATAAATGCAAGATTTCTTGAAAGCGTCATAGATGGTAGAATCCGTTTAATAAATGTATATATGCCAAACGGTGATACAATCGATTCGCCTAAATTCTCTTACAAACTGGACTGGATGAAAGCATTTACGAATCATATTTCACAATACTTAAACTCTGAAGAACCAGTAATTATAGGTGGGGATTTTAATGTGGCTTTGGAAGACAGAGACGTTTGGAAACCGCAAAATTATGTGGGTATAGCAATTGCAGCCCCACAAGCCAGAGAAATAATGAACCAATGGTTAAACTTAGGTTGGATAGATGTATGGCGTAAATTACATCCAGATACAATTGATTATACATGGTATGGTTATCGCGGTAATGATACAGTAGGTAAAAAACAAGGTTTACGTCTGGATTATTTTCTAGCTAATCCATCAGCAATGAATTTAATAAATAACTGCGAAATTGATATAACGCCAAGATTAGCAAATAAACCTACAGATCATTGCGGTTTAATATTAAACTTAAATTAATCATTAACCCTAGCTAAATCGTCATAAGCTTTATATTTTCTGTCGCTTGTTTCTCTATATTCATATGGAGCCTGTCCGACAGAAAATATATTTATTAAGTTATTAACTTTATCAACAGCAGAGGACATCATTTTAGCGGTTGTCTTTTCATCATACACTATTTTCTTAACATCATTGTTTTTAAGCTGAAGGAACATCATTATAGGCGTTTTTGATTTTTCTGTTACTTGTATAGGGAAACCACCATTCTGCATTATATATGCTTCTAGTGGTAATTGAGGCATATTTCCATCTTCTAACTGTTTTTTGCTTGGTGCCGTTCCCGTTTTAATGTCAATAACACAACCATCCCAAATTCTATCCGCACGCGCACAAATATTGCGACCGGCAATATTTACTTTTCCTGTAATCTCTGCCGCTATAAAATCTTCATTTGTAAACTCTTGTTCAACCAAAGGTGCAATTTCATTAAACCTTTTATGCCAAAAATGAAACAAAATACTATCTGAACCAAGTATATCTCGTGCTTTTAAATCTAATTCCTTTATTAAAGAACATTTTGAAAAATCTTTAGCATTCTGTATTACCTCATGAACTATGTTTCCAAATACTCTTGCATCTGGTGGCAACCAATAATCATCTTTGGGTTGCAATTTTAAAATATGTCTCACATAAAAAGCATAAGGATTATGTATTAAAAATTCTAAGGCAGTAACATAAACGTCAGACCAATCTGCTGGCGGTACGGGAGCTGAATAATCTAATGGTTTTAAATCGATACTATCACGCATACGAACACATTTTAAAATATCTTGTCCCGTTAACAAATCTATTTCAGCGCATCTTGCCAGAATACGCGATAAAAATCTTGATTCTGTTGTTTGTATTCCTCCTGATACGCAGCTACGTAACCAATAAACTTCCTTTCCACATGAAAGATTTATAAAATCCAAAGATTGTAAAGATACTTTTCTATCCGTAGAAGGCAAACCGATTTCTTTTGCCAAGTTTCTAGGCAACCAAGCGTTTTCATAACCTTGTGCAGGGAACATCCCCTCATTCAAACCGGTAAGAATTATAACATCCGCAGTTTGCATTCTAGATTCTATTGTACCCAGAACCGCTATTTTTGCTTCGTCATCCATAACTCCACGAACAGAAACACTACTTATAGCATCTGCCAACATCGCACGTGCATCAGAAAGATTTAATCTTAAATCAGCATTATTTAAACAATCAGATAAATTCTTTATGACCGCCCATATCTGCATAGAAACATAATCAGTCATATCAAAAACGGGTTCAAAAACAATATCAGGATTATCTACTAACTTTATAATCATTTTAAATAAATCATATTCAGATTCTAAATAATATTTATCAAAAATAGACGCATCACCACGCTCTATCCAATCGTCAAAAATGTTCAGAAGTGCCCTTCCTGTTGTTGTCATTGTACCGGGTATACCAGCAGAAAAATCCGCTGCCATTCCAAGCGCAGACAACTCCGTTGCGATACGTTGATTACCTGCAGCATCTGGAGTAATAACTAAAACAGATTTATTATCTTTTACCGCTCGATTCGCAATTTCTGCAACTGTTCTAGCCTCTTCACTTTCAATGTCACATTCAATCAAATGACAATGTTGAATCACGTTACCAAAATCTATATGCTTCGTATCATTACTAAAAGCATAATTAAAAAAATCTATTGCACTATGTCCTACATCAATAGGCAGAATATCTGATACGGATAATCCAATACGATTTAAAAATTTATATTCTGCGTTATAAGGATTAGTATCTAATTCAAAATCTTCACTGCAACCTGAAATTTTACCTGATAAAATTATTCGCCCATGCTTTTTTTTAGAAATCGCTACCATTAAATCTGCTGTTGCAGGTACGCTTGCTGTAGATCCGCAAACAATAACCAATTTATATTCATCTAAATATTTTATCCATGCACGAATATCTTGATTCCTAGCTTTTACTTCGGTCAGCTTATTTCCCATATATAAATTCTGTACTTTAGACAAAATATTTAGAAGTTGTGCTTTATGTTGAAAATGTGCAGCATATTTTTCATCGACTAAATCAATCCAATTAATTTTAGCTACATCCACGCCTTCATTTTCCAAATAATCCTGCATACGCAACAAATCACGCGCCACAGGCAAAGCATTTGTAATATTTCCTATACTTGCGTCTTGTGCTAAAAGTTTAGTAATTAAAACAAGCCTCTGTGTATTAGAAATAATATCAGACGAATCAACATTTTCATCCGCCCCTTCTACGCCTTCTCCTAAAGCAACCAATCGCGGTAAAATAATACTGTGTCCAAATTTTTCAACCAAGAATTTTTCAAAAGATCTAACTGCGCGACGACTAGGTACGAATATAAGCATATCTTCTAATGCCACATCAGAAGTACTTAACATTTGCCACAAAGCATCAAGCATATGTGCAGGGTTTGTTGCATAAAAGACATTTTTATTTAATTCCAATTACGTTCCTTATAGGTTCCAAACCTGTTTTCTTTTCAGCGGAAGTTTCTAAAATATCAGCTATCATAGCAGGATGATTTTTATGAGATAATTCACGTTGAGTTTTTTCACGTACTTTTTTATCTTTTTTCGTATAAACTATTTGATAAGAAATTCCATTTACATCGCAGAAAGCCATCAAATCTAAATCGGAATCACGTACACCTATTCTTGAATCAATCAGAATGAAAAGTCGTACTAACTGACGACGGTTCATCAAATAATCTTCTAGTCGCTGTAACCAGCGCATAGCCTGCTCTTTTGAAACCTTTGCGTAACCATACCCCGGTAAATCAACGATCATAACCCTGTCATCAAGATTAAACAAATTTAAAGCTTGCGTTCGACCTGGAGTATTAGAAGTTCTAGCAACTTTTACTCCCAATATAGCATTTATCAATGAAGACTTTCCAACATTACTACGACCAACAAAAGCATATTCTGCAAATTGAGTTTTAGGTAAACTAGTTACAGTTTCAAAACTGCCCACAAATTTTATCATTTACTTACCCTCTTTATTTAGCAGTCTTTTATACGCTTCTTTTTTAGAAATACCTGCCCGTATTGCTAAATCTGCCGCTGCAGATTTCATAGAAGAAGCAGAAATATCATTTATAATTTCTGTAATTTCACCATCTGACATTTTGTGATCAGGTGCCGGTTCCACGACAATGACTATTTCACCACGTGGTGAGTTTATACTTATTAAATCAGCCGGGTAACCTATAATAGTTTCTTCATGTATTTTCGTAATTTCGCGAACTATTGCAATTTTTCTTTCCGGCATTACGCGTGCCAAAGCAGCTATAGTGTTCATAATCCTATTGGGGCTTTCATAATAAATTATTGTATGTCTTATTTTATTGTCTTCGCGTAATTTCTTTTCGTCGAAGAAACCGCAGAAAGTAAACCTATCCGTAGGGAAACCGGATAAAACCAAAGCAGATATTGCCGCCACGGGTCCTGGTATTACGAAAACTGGTAGATCTGCATCTCTTGCTGCACGGACCAAACGAAATCCAGGATCACTAATACCCGGCATACCAGCATCAGAAACTGCTGCGACAGAAGCACCTGCTGCAACTTTTTCTATTAATTCTGGGACAACGTCACGTTCATTATGTTCGTGGCAAGAAACGCGTGGCGTTTTTATATCAAAATGGCTTGCCAACTTCCCAAAAACCCGAGTATCTTCCGCAGCGATTAAATCAACGTTTTGCAAAACTTCTATTGCACGCGCAGACATATCAGACAAATTACCTATTGGTGTACCGACAATATAAAGCCCAGATTGCATTTATAATCCTTTTATAGTAAAATGATACAGAATAAAATGGATTTTTCAATGTATTATATAAAAAGGTTTTTTATTTTTTGTGCAGTATTGTTAATTGCCGCTTGCACTGCAAAGAAAGAAGATTGGATAAATAATTATGGGACCTTAGATCTTGGCGCTCCTATACAGATGCAATATGGTTCTTATGACTTTCAATTTGGCACAGCCTCAGATAATTTGATGGGCGCCCCAGTTCATAGAATGGTCGTGCTTTTACCGCTATCTGGTGAAGACGCGACGACAGGTAAAACCATTAGGACATCTATTGAAACGGCAGTATTGCAGAACGCCCCACAAAATTTATCGGTATCTTTTTATGACACATCATATGACGTAAACAATGCTATAAATAAAGCTCTATCAGATAACCCAGAAATTATAATAGGTCCGATTTTTTCTAATGAAGCCGAAACCATAAGAAACGTAAAACCAGAAAACTTACCAGTATTATCTTTTACATCTGACGCAGCATCAATCGGCAAAGGTGTTATGACAATGGCACTTATGCCGACGAACAGCATAGAAGAAATTGTAAAAGAGATGTCATCTGATAAAATAAAAAGTTTTATAATTATGGCTCCAGACACTCAATCTGGTAAAATGATGGCAGGTACGGCTTTAAAAGCATCTGAAATTTATAACATACCAAGCGTAGGTATATTTTACTACAAAGAAAACGACTCTGATTCAATAAAATCAATGACGGAAGAAGCGTCCATGAACAAAGCCCGTGTTGCAGCTAATACAAAAGCCAGAGAAATTTTATCTGATATTCTTACGAAAGAACGTTTAACGTCGATAGAAAAATCATCTATGACCATACAACTTGATAATTTATCTAAAACGGATACATTAGGCAATTTACCTTACGATGCGGTTTTATTTTTAGGCAATGGAAATGACACAAAAAGTATTGCTTCTTTTTTACGTTATTATGGAGTTGACTCACACAAAGTCCGCTTTTACGGGACGATTCTTTGGGACGGTTCAGATATAACCAACGACTTTATAATGTACGGTGCAAAATATGCAACTTTACCTGAAATATCGGAAGATTTTTCGAATTTATATGAGCAAATATCTGGGAAAACACCAAATAGATTAGCAACCTTTGGCTATGACGCGACAAACTTGGCAATCGGTATGATTTATTCAGACAAATCGAACGCGGCATACTTACTAGACCCAAGTGGTTATATGGGTATAGACGGTTTATTCAGATTAAAACCAACAGGTGAAAGTGAACGTGCATTAAGGGTAGTTCAAATAAATGGGGATAAATCAATATCAACTATACGAGAAGCGGCACAGAATTTTATGTCACCAATTTATAATATTGAACAACACAATATAAGACCAGCAAATGCGATGGAACTTGAAACACCAGGTATAAATCCTACAGATTATATAAACATACCTGAACGGTTACGAAGTCAATATAAATCTAAAACATATGGTACAAATATAAATCATGATTTCCAGGCGACGCCTATTCAAGAAAATATAGTTATTCTTCCTGAAGATGATAGTGACTCATTTATATCACCAGACTTCCAACCCATATCTTTAGAATCTGTAAATAGAACTTATATTGACAGCATTGAAATTGAAGAATAAAACATACTAAATTCTTGCAAACGCCTTTTTATAAACTAATATTAAATTTATTAATTAAATTAATAAGAGAAAAACATGAATATTTATAAAGAGATATCAAATTCTGTAATTTCTAAAATCAAAGAAATTCCAGAAATCAAAGAATACATTACGCCACAGATTTTAGACGCCGCAACTATTGAAATTCCGAAAATACGTGATTTTGGTGATTTTTCAACTAACATCGCCATGCTACTAACAAAAAGCATTGGTAAAAAGCCTCGCGAAATTGCCGATATTCTAGTTTCCTATTTAAGTCAAATACCGAATATTGAAAAAGTATCTATTGCAGGTCCTGGTTTTATAAACATAAAATTAAAAGACGAATATATAAAAGAAACCGCTTTGACAGACGATTTAAAACCGGACATAGAGAAAGTGCAGAAAATCGACCTAGATTATGGTGGCTATAATGTTGGTAAAAATTTACATATTGGTCATTTACGTACAACTGTTGTAGGCGACACATTTAACCGCATAGCACAATTTTTAGGTCATAAAACAAAATCTTATAATCATATGGGAGACTGGGGTCGTCCTATGGGATTGATAATCGCATGGGTATTAGAATATGGTATGCCAGAAAACGTAGACGACGTAAATCAAATATACCCAGCTTCATCTGCCCGTGCTAAAGAAGACCCAGACTGGTTAGAGAAAGCGCAGAAAATAACCGTTGAATTACAAAACGGTAATACAGAATATAAAAAGATTTATGACACATTTATTCCGATGTCATTAAATCAAGTAAACAGTTTATTAAAAAGATTAAATGTTTTAACTTTTGACGAAAACAAAGGTGAACGACTAATAGCGGAATATGTACCAGAAGTACAGGAAATTCTTAATCAGGAAGGCATCATTAAATACAGTGACGGTGCAGAAATAATACCAGTAAAGCAAGACACAGATACAGAACCTATGCCACCTGTTATGTGGAAATCCAGCGCAGGTGCCCAAACATATGCAGCTGCAGACTTAACCGCAATTTATTATCGCGAAAAAACAGATAATCCAGATAAAATTGTTTACTTTACAGACAATCGTCAAACACTTCACTTCAAACAAATTTTTCGTGCCGCACATATTGCAGGATTTGCGAAAGATATAGAATTACAACATATAGGTTTTGGTACAATAACAGGTTCAGACGGTAAACCATTTAAAACGCGTGACGGTAACGTTCCAAGCTTAGATGAAATGATAAATATAGTTGCAGATTCAGTACGTAATCGTGTAAAAGAATCTGGTAAAAATCTACCAGAGGAAACGATTGAAGAAATTGCTCTAGCGGCATTAAAGTTTAACGACTTAATGCATGATGTAAAATCGGACTATATCTTTGATGTTGAAGCAGTAACAAATTTCGAAGGCAGAACAGGACCATACATTTTATATACAGCAGTCAGATTAAATTCGATATTAAAGAAAACATCTGAAAAAGCAGAAATGA
Source organism: uncultured Alphaproteobacteria bacterium (assembly GCA_944389645.1). Lineage (GTDB taxonomy): Bacteria > Pseudomonadota > Alphaproteobacteria > Rs-D84 > Rs-D84 > Enterousia. The sequence continues at coordinate 1,946 of CALXMZ010000045.1, read as the reverse complement.
CAAATGTTGATCTTCTACCGGAAGAACGTGATTTACTAATGTTTTTGTTAGACTTTAATCGAATTGTAGAAGTTTCATTTGATCGTCGCGCCCCATACATTTTGGCAAACTACGCTTATGATTTATGCAAATTAGTAAATACTTTTTATCACGCCTGCCCTATTATGCGTGACGACATAGAACCAGATGTAAAATCACAAAGGCTTGCTATAGTAAAACAATCTTTAAAAATTCTTTCCAAGTCTTTAGATTTAATGGGGTTAAAAATCCCAGAAGAAATGTAAAAGCCTAAAATTTAGGGCTTTTATTTATTATAAATTATAAAGACATAAAATTTACGATTGTATTTTATACTATCAAACACAGTAAAAACTTTTCTTAAAAAAATTTAATTTAAAAATCTAATAAAAAACAAATAAAATTAATATATTAATTTTATTTGTTTTTTATACATTTGTTATTTAAAAAAATATAAATAACGATAAAGAGCTAAAGAATAAAAATTTTACATATTATAATAACTAATTATAAATCAAATTTTTCTTTTACAAAAAGGAAGAACATCAAATAAATACCACCAGTTTTTTTTAAGTTTTAATATAGGAATAATGTCAAAAAGATAAATTCTTGTAAATTTTATTTTCAAAAGTGGTATAAACCCTAATAACAAAATTCTTTTTGAACTAGCCAAAGCATAAAACCATTTATCATCTCCACTTAAAAAACCTCGAATATCCTTGCGAATTTTTTCTTCGTAAAAAGAGAGCTTAGGATTATTATGAGACAAACTATTTTCTAATACCCTATATTTTACCAAAACCTCTTTCATATTATAAATTCTAAAATGTTTTATGACCTTAACCCAAAAATCATAATCTTCTGCCGTAGCAAATTTTTCGTTATATCTTATATTACAATAATTAATATCATTTTTTCTAAACATAACGCTTGGATTTGCAACTGCATTTGCTACATAAAAATCGATTATACCGGGTTTTTCTAAATACGTATGAACGATTTCATCTGGTATGCTCATTATGGCCGTACCAACTACAGAAAAATCGATATTTTTGTCTAAGAAATCAACTTGCCTTTCTAATCTATCAGGTAAAGAAATATCATCTGCATCTTGATAGGCTACATATTCACCGGAAGCCGAATTTAATAACTGATTTCTAGATTTGGCAATTCCTTTATTTTCTGTATTATTTATAAACTTTATTCTATTATCAGACTTTGCATATTGTTTAATTATATTTGCAGTAGCATCGGAAGACCCATCGTTTAATATTATTAATTCAAAATTTTTAAACGTCTGATTTAAAATTGATTTTATAGATTCTTCTATATACAGTTCAGCATTATAAGCAGGCATTAAAACAGAAACGCGTATATTATTCATTTTATTACCTCGCGTTAGGAATGGTAGCTTATATACTTCAGAACAAACAAGAAGAAAAAAAACCTAATAAAATTTTCATTAAATAAATCTATCGTATCAAAGCCATTTAACAAATTTTATAATTTAAAAAAACTTTATTTACAAAACGACAATATGCAGGATAAAAAATAACGTTTAATATTTCTTTTATAAAATTGGAGTCTTAGTTAAATTTTTCTGATGAAATAAAAAACCGACTTTTTATATCGGTTTTGTTTTGGTGGGAGTGGGTGATTTCCTCAGAACTATTTGCCTGTGAGGCATTCCTGACGATTTCGTTTCGCTTCGCTTACAAAATTCTACTCATTGTCAAACCTGTGGTTCTCATCTCACCATTCCTAGCACAAAATAAAAAACCAACCTATTCGGTCGGTTTTGTTTTGGTGGGAGTGGGTGGATTCGAACCACCTCAGGCTTAAGCCAACAGATTTACAGTCTGCCCCGGCTCTCCAACTCCGGCGCACGCCCAATCTTGGTGCGGGCAGCGGGAATCGAACCCGCATTT
>CALXMZ010000044.1 GCA_944389645.1 uncultured Alphaproteobacteria bacterium | reverse complement strand
TCCAGTTAAATACTGCAAAAGCAAGCCATACCATCAGCAAAGCTGCTGCACCCGAATTTTTATTATCGCTGTCATTATTACCGCTAGATAGTGCAACGCGTAAAATTACATCTGCTGCAAAGACGGTAACGCCGACGCCTGTTATAAGCAACATATCTAAGCGAATATCACGGTTACCGATATGTGCCATTTCGTGTGCTATTACACCTTCTAGTTCTAGGCGGTCTAGTTTTTTTATGATTCCGCGTGTTAATGCAACGGACGCGTCTTTTGGGCTTCTGCCAGTTGCAAATGCGTTCATGGAATCATCATCAATAATATAGACACGTGGGCAAGGCAGACCTGCCGCCATTGCAACATTTTCTACTGCACGAAAGATTTCTTTGTTTTTTGGGTCATCGTCATAAATTTCATGTGCGTGTGCAGAGTTTAACATCATTGAATCACCAAACGCCCATGATATAAGCATCCATACAGCGCACGCAATAAAAGTTGGTATTGCGACTTCCATTGTCACCTGCAGAGCCTGGTCTACTGGGGCGATTATCCACATAAAAAGAAAAACCAGAGCTATAAAAAGAATAGGGAACAATGCGACTAATAAGATAGTTTTGATATTATTGTTGCGAATATGATCATATACGGTTTTGATTTGCTTCATAGTAAATGGTTCCTGTTAAAATTTTACCTTTCGGCACGTATTATAAACAAAAAATAAGGCGAGTCATGAAAAATATTTTTAAATTTATCATGCTGCTTTTTTGTTTTCAGGTATACGCAGCAAAAGCACAAGAAGTTTATCTGTCTGGTTACTTATCAAATGCCGCAAAAGCATGGGCAGGGTTGCTGACTAAACTAGGCCCCAGTGGTGAGATTGCATCCTATGTTCAAGAAGCGCAAGACAACAATGCATCGGCTTTTTTTGATGCTATTTCTGTTTTGGCATTTAACAGTACAGCGATAAGCTTATTTGAAATTACGCACCATATAAGTCAGGCCTTTGATGTTATTTCAGAACCGATAACTGCACGCAAGAATCAGTGTACAAAGAATCTTACGAATTGTGCTTTGTTTAGTCAGACTATTGTAATTGATGGCGGAGTTTTTGGTGCTTTTGCAGATTATGATTCAGATAATAATGGTTCTTTTAAAACGCGTAATACAGGTTTCTATATAAACGCGAAAAGTTTTGTGTCTAGTGGGTGGCAGATAGGTGTTTCATATACCAGAAGTATGACAGATACAAAAGATAGTAAAGTATATTCTGATGCCACAAGTAGTAGTATAACAATTTTTTCAGAATATCTTGCGAATAGCGGTTTCTTTATAAACATGGGGATAAATGGAGGAAATACAAGTTGGGCTACGGACAAGAATATAGCGGGTATCATAGATGACAGCGCATACGATACCGAATTTATGGCAAGTCAAGTTAATACAGGATTTCGTATGTATCGTGGTCATATAACAATGACACCACAAGTTGGTATAAAATATGCGATTATAAACGCTGATAAATATATAGATTCTGCCACGCAAGAATTTAAAAGTTGGTGGTATAATGCACTAACTGGATTTGCAGGGTTAAAATTGGGCTTTGATTTTATCGGTAGTGATTTTATTGTAAGACCGAATTTGAATATTGGCGGAAGTTATGATGCAATAAGCAGGGGAACAGAAAGCCTAGAAGTACAGTTAATAGATGGCTCTTATTACGCCATACCAATAGAGAAACCGAATAGAATGGCTTTAAATGCGGGCATAGGTGTAAATGTATATGGTGCATCTTATTCTGCGGGATTGAATTATAAATTTGATATGCGTTCTAATTACATTTCAAATACTGTGATGATGAATTTAAAGATAGCATTTTAAATATTAATGTATATGTGCTATAATTAATCATTATGAGAAATGTAGGGTTATATAGTTTTTTACTACTATACGGTTTTGCTTGTTGCAATTTGTACGGTGCAAGTTTATTAAAGGCTCAATCTTTTCCTAAAACTTTTGATGATTTAAGCTTTTCTCAACGTATCGGGGTTATGTCTGGTGGTTATGAGGTTTTAGAAAAAAAATATGATAAAAATGGTATTTGTATATCGAATTGTGGTGCATATCATAGTATTACGATTGAGGATGATATAAAACGTTCTGAACAGAACACGCAGGCAGCGCAACAACAGATGAATAATCTAGGGTATCAAATCGGACAGGATAAAAAATTTATAAAATTGGTAGAAGGAAAATCCCCTCAGAATATAATATCTCAAGCTCTTTATAGGTGTAGTCCTGTTAAACAAGATATACCGGTAGGGCAGCAAGAACCTGTTGGTGAACCGTTAATAGGTATGCCAGAAATTACTTCTTCTTATGGTTTTAGAAAGCACCCTATTACGGGTGAGCAAAAGGGACATTGTGGAGTTGATTTTTCAGCACCTATAGGTACTTCTGTTTTTTCTACTGCTGTGGGTACAGTTACTTCTGTTTGGTCAGATTCTTCTTGTGGGAAAGGCATAAAAATATCTCATTCTAATGGGTATGAAACGGTATATTGTCATTTAAGTAAGCAACTTGTTTCTATTGGTGATAAAGTCATGGCGGGATGTGAAATCGCAAAAACAGGTAATACAGGTATGTCAACAGGTCCGCATTTGCATTATTCTATTAAATATAACGGAGATTATATAGATCCAAAAGATTGGATTGGTAGAAGTTAGTTTTTTCGTTTCTTGAATTTTACGGCGAAACTTCCGTTATTTATGGGTTTTACGGAAAGAAAATATTCAGATATTTTACTTTCAGATGACCATTGTTGGAATTTTATTTTTAAAATCCCACTAGCGCCTGTAATGATTGTAGCAGATTTTACATTACTATGTATTAAGTTATTTATGGCTTCCCACGCCTGTTCTTCGGTATAATGGTGTAAATCAAGCTTTCTATAAAACTGATTTTTTGTTTCTGTTTCTTTTGGTATCATTGATGATAAATGTAAATCTGAACGTATGCGTTTGACAACGTTATTATCTGGTATAAATGCGGACATACACATATTGTCAATATCTTTATCAGATAGTTGTTTCATGAAAATATTTATAATATAAATTTTATTATAAATCAAATAAAGTTAAATAAAAAACGTCCTATTTAGGACGTTTATATTTTTTTATATGCTATCAGCATTTATCCAGCGACCGTCTTTTAACAGACCTGGTGCCATTCCTTCATTTGCACGTAAATTATCAATTACACTACGTGCTTGCGTTGCGTCTAAGCCGATAATGCGAACTTTATACATATCCCCTTCCTGAACGACCACAGCATCACCATATGCACGCATTCTTGCTGCTAAAGCATCGGCGCTATCTTGCGAGTAAAATGCCGCAACCTGTACATTATATTCACCTGATGATGGAGTCGAAGTAACTGGTGCTTGGGTAGTTGTTACAACAGTTGTTTCTGTTACCTGTACGGGTTGAACAGTTTGATTCTGATTAGCGTTTAATCCTAAAGTTGCGTTCTTTACCATTATGGATTCGTCCGCTAACACTTGAATCTGAACTTTAGACTGCCCATTCATTCCTATTTTTTGTGCGGCAGCAGGAGACAAATCCATTATACGAGTATTTACAAAAGGACCGCGATTATTTACACGTACAACTACAGACTGACCGTTATCTAAGTTTGTTACGCGTGCAATTGTTGGTAAAGGTAAGGTTTTACTTGTTGCGACCATCTGGTTTATGTCAAAAACCTCGCCATTGCTTGTCTTTGTGCCATTTAATTCTGCTGGGATAACACCTGCGATACCTGTTTGGTTATAAGTTAAGTCTTCAACTGGTATATATTGAATGTCTTCAACTTTATAAGCACTACCAACATAATATTTTGGAGCTGCTGCCAATAAATATGTATTATTTAAAGATTGGTTATCAGTCGTTACGAGCGTTTCTTCACCGAACGTTTCTGCCCCATAACCGTTCACAGAACTTTTGTCACTTGAAGTTAAATCCGTGCACCCTGTTAACACAGCAGTTAGTGCTGCCAAAGAAAGTATTTTTTTCATTTAGGACTCCTTACATTCTTACTAAAAATTATACCATAAAAGAAGCCAGCTTTCAACTTTATTTTGGTTATATTTTTCTATCGATTAGGTATGCTAATGGTAAGTATATTATAGCAAATATAACAATCGATAATAATAGCACCCATATACTTGTAATATGAACTTCCCAAAGCCCTAGACCTAATAATATAGAAAGAACTGTAAATAGTAGGATTGTACGAATTGTACGTTTTTCAATTTTAAATAAGTTACGTTTTTTGCAGGCACGCCCCAGAAGGTAATTTTTTAGATACCCACTTATTACCACTCCTACTGGTATTGCAAGGTAACCTATAAATGGGAAAGCTATTACATATATGAAGGATGCAGCAGCCAAAGACACCATACTTGTTTTTACAGGTGTTCTTACATCTTGGTTTGCATAAAGAGTTTTACTATAAATTTGACTAATCATCATGGCAGGTAGAACGAAAACTTGTATCATAATTGCCACTGCTACAGCATGCGTAGATTTTGGTGACCATGCACCATATTCAAATAGATATTTTATTATGGGTTCTGCTAAGACAAATAATCCTACTAAGCACGGCATAATAAGCATCATTGATCTGCGCATGGAAGAATTTTGTTGAATATAAACGCTTCGCATATTTTTTTCTGCCATTGCGTTTGATATTGAGGACATTAATACTGTACCGACGGCAAGACCGATCATTGCAAAAGGTAGTTGTATGATGCGATCAGCATAATACAACCAAGAGACTGCACCATTTTGAAAGCTTGCAACCAAGGTACCTATTATGATGGTAATTTGATAAAAACCGTTACCTATTATGCTTATGCCCAAACGTTTGAAAAGGCTTTTTATACCAGGGGTCCACTTAGGTTTTATAAGTCTTAATCCGAAATGTCTTTTTCTTATTCTTGACCATAAAACAAGGAACTGTATTATGCCAGAAAGTACTACGGTTACAGACATCACATAAAGTATCGTGTCGGACGGGAAAAAAGCGGATAGTAATAAGGCTCCGATTAACATAAGGTTTAATAATACCGGCATAAAAGCAGCCAATAAAAATTTAGAAAAAGCGTTTAAAATTGCGGATAAGAAAGCAGCGCCGCAAACAAAAATGACATAGAAAAACATAATTCTAGAGACATAAACAGTTAGAACCATTTTTCCTGGGTCTTCTGCAAATCCTGGGGCAAGTATCCAGACTACTAAAGGCATAAAAATCTCAAAAACTATTAAGATTCCTAGCAGAATCATCATCAACCACGAAAAGACATTTTTAGCAAAATTATCATCTTTTTTTAAATCTGTATACATCGGAATAAATATTGCTGATAAAGCTCCTTCTCCGAGTAAATCTCGAAATAAATTAGGTAACTTGAAAGCAGTGAAGAATATATCAGAAAGTCTTCCTGCCCCCAATACTCTTGCGATAAGCATATCTCTGATAAAGCCGAAAATTCGACTTATTCCGGTCATTGCAGCGACGCCGAAAATATGTTTGCCTAATTTCATAGTTTTGATTATACTCATCTTTAAGATATAAAATCAAGGCAGGAATAAAAAAGATGAAGAAAATATTTATGTTATGTGCTTTAGGGTTTTTTTTATTTGGTTGCGCTGGTTCTGATGGCGTAGGTGAAGCGGAATTACCTTTAAAAGATATTTATGAAAAGGCTTACGAAGAATTTAACGATAAACATTATGAAGAGGCAGCCAATGAATTTTTAAAAGCAGAAAGTCAGTACCCGTCAAGCTCATGGTCTGCGGATGCATTGATAATGGCGGCATATTCTCAGTACATGGATAAAGATTTTGCTGGTGCGTTATTAACGGCAGATAGATTTATGCGCTTTCACCCAGGTCATAAGGATGTTCCATATATATTATATTTAAGGGGCATGTGTTACTATAGGCAGGTAAGTGATGTTCGACGAGAACCAGGAATGTCTGCATATGCTTTACAGCAATTTCAGCAGTTAGTTGAAAGGTTCCCGAAATCTGAATATGCAGAAAACGCAGAAAATAAAATAAACATTTTAAAGAATTATATTGCAGGTAAGGTAATGTATTCTGCACGTTCTGATATGAAAAAAGAGAATTGGCCAAGTGCCATAACAAGATTGCAGTCGATTATAACGGACGCACAAGAAACCGTAATGACTCCCGAAGCATTGTTTAGACTTAGTGAGTGTTATACTGCAATAGGTTTGCCAGAGCAGGCAGCAGGTTATTCAGAGATGTTGAAATTAAATTTCCCAGATAACGAATGGACTAAAAAAGCGGTTAAAAAAGAGAAGTAAATAATTTTTATTATCGTTCTTTTTTTAAGTTTTCTATTTGTATTTTCGCTGCTGGTGTCGGGCCAATTTGACCGTTGTAATGGCTATTTTTATTAGTATTATAGGGTTTGCGTTTACCCAAACAAGTTTCATAATATATTTGACCTATACGCATATTTGGGTATACGACGGTCTGATATAACGTTTTAATTTCTAATGTCCAAGTTCCACAGAAACCATCGTCACCACGTCCTGCTGTATGGTGGTTTAATATAAAATTGCGACCAACCGAGGATTTACCGTCTATATATGGAAACAGATTTCTTGTTTCTGTATATTCTATTGTTGAACCTAGGTAACCAACGTTAGGGGATAGTATAAGTCCTGTTTCTGGTATTTTTATATCTATTGTTTCATGAAATTTATCATCACAGGGATCTATTAAATATTGTGGGTTCATTTCAGTATAATATCTATAAGGGTTATTTAAGAAATCTAAATAATATCGTATTTCTTCAAACCAGTCAGAAATATAGTGTTTTTCTGGTGAACCTTTATAGCGTATAGCAGGGTTCATACCTTTTGGAATCGTACATTTATAAACTTTTAAGGTGTCAGATAAGTGCAAGTCATAACTGTTGCTACCTAAGCAATTTTCATTAAAAGGTGTTATGATTATGTCTGGAATATTTTTGTTCGTTGTCTTTTGCATACGTTTTAAGATTTCCGGACCTGTAAGCTGCATTTTTTATCCTTGATAATAGAGTAACGTTGTAATATTAAGCTTTATGCTGATATTTGCAAGTTTTTTGTTAACTTTTTATTTTTGTGTGTTATTGTATAGCTCATGAGAAAAACATATTCTGGTTATATAGCAATAATTGGTTCAACTAACGCGGGTAAAAGTACTTTAATGAACCGAATAATGGAGCGTAAGGTTTCTATTGTTTCTCATAAAGTGCAGACTACGCGCACTCGCTTGCGTGCGGTAAAGATGGTAGGTGACCGACAGTTAATATTTGTTGATACTCCTGGGGTGTTTAAACCTGCAAGGCGTTTAGATAGGGCGATGGTTGGTGCTGCTATGGATGCAGTATCTGACGCTGACGCTATTTTGTTAGTAATAGATGCAAAAAAAGGTATTACTGACACGGTTCGTAATCTGGTTGCAAAAATTAAGGGGCATAAGAATTTATTTGTTGCGCTTAACAAAGTGGATTCCATAAGAAAGCAAGAATTGTTACCGATTGCTGCAGAACTGACACAGATGGCAGATTTTAAAGAAATTTTTATGATTTCTGCGCTAAAAAACGATGGTATAAAACAGGTGTTGAATTCATTGGCTGCAGTAATGCCTGAATCTCCTTATTTATTTGATGCAAAAGATGCGTCAGATGTACCGGATGCATTATATTTATCAGAATTAACTCGTGAAAAGATATATAGATATATTCATCAGGAGTTGCCTTATCATATAAATGTTCTGACGGAAAGGGTAGAGGTAGATGATGAAGGTATTCTGGATATATATCAAAAAATATCTGTTCAGAATGAAGCGCATAAAAAAATTGTGATAGGTCATGGCGGAGTGCAGTTAAAGCAAATAGGTACTGCTGCTAGGCATGATATACAGGATCAGTGGGGGGTAAACGCAAGACTCCATTTGTTTGTACGGGTAGAGCCCGATTGGGAGAATAAGGCAGAAAATTATGAAGAACAGGGGTTGGTATTCAATAAATGATGAAAAAAGAAAGAGGTATAAATTTTGTACTATTAGTAACTATTGTAGGAATTGGTTTTTATGGTATATATACTTCCGAAAAAGAAAAAAACCTATAATATTGTGGTTTCAAAAAGCGGGAATCAAATCGCTTTTAAAAACATAAATTCACAGGATAGCGCATTAAAGGTAATAAAATTTGAAGATGTTGCAAATGGTATGGATTATTATGATAACATAAAAACAGGTGATACATTAAAAATATTTGGTATCAAAGAATCAGGAACATATAAAAATTATTATGGTTCAGAAGTTTTAGGTTTTAATTCTAGAATCATAAATATTAATGGAGTATCTTTGAGTGCTATAAAAAAATCGCAGAAACCTTTAAATAGTCATATAGAAACTATAGACTGTAATAGTTTTATGAACGAAATTCATAAGTTAAATCAAAATATAAGATAATTTATAAGGGAAAAAAATGAATATAAAATATAAAATTGTTATTGGAGCATTAACGTTAAGTCCGTTTGTTACGGGCTGTTATAACAAGTATATTGTTGAGGATAAAGTAGATAATATGGTTGTTTTTAAGGGGCTTAATGATAAAGATACAGTATTGCGTATAATGAAGTTTGAAGATGTTGCGGATGGTATGGAATACTATAAAAGAATAGAAATTGGTGATACTTTGCTTATGCATAAAAGTGTTTCTAATAGTGTTTTAAGTAAAAATTATACGGATGCGCATACAAATATAATAAAAATAAACGGGAAACGTTTATATGATCTACAAGCTGAAGAGAAAACTAACATTGATATTATGAAAAGGGATAGCATTTTAAATAAAATAGCAATTGATAGAAAGATGAAAATGAAGTAGTGTAGAAGGAGTTGAAAATTGAAAGTTCGTAGTAGGATAATATTTTCAATATTATTGTTAAGCATTTATATCAATATTTTAGTAAATAAATTGGAAGAGAAAAATAAGGTAAAAGTTAAAGCTATTGAGAATATAGACAATAAAGATATAAAGTCAGATATTGGTAATAGGCAATCGGATTCAGCAAGTATGCATTACTATAAAAATCTAGATATACCTATGCCACATTTAAATAAAAATATTTCTGAATATTATATAAGTGATGTTAAACAGATTAATCGAAAAGATCCTTTTTATATGTATGAAGAAAGTATGAGTTTTCTTCGTGATTCTTTATATAAATTTAAAGATAAAATAAAATGATACAGAATAGCAAATAAATTAATGTTACATACATCAGATTTTGATTTTGAATTACCACCAGAACTAATAGCATCACACCCGTTACATCAGCGCGATGCATCCAGGATGCTTGTTGTAAAAGGTAAAGATATAGCGGATAAACATATCCGCGATTTTTTGGATTATTTGCAGCCAGGCGATGTAGTGGTTTTTAATAATTCCAAGGTTATCCCCGCGC
>CALXMZ010000043.1 GCA_944389645.1 uncultured Alphaproteobacteria bacterium | reverse complement strand
TCAAAACTGTTAACAAAATTGTGGAATGCATCGAAGTATACATTGATGAATTTGACAGACTTTGACCCAAGTTCTGCAAAAGAAATACCTGCGTCAGATAGATTTATTGAAGACCGTTGGGTATTGGCCGAATTGAATAAAACAATAGCAGATGTACGTAGAAACTTGGATAAATATGATAATTATAATTCTCGTTCTGCGATAGATACTTTTTTCTATGAAATATTCTGTGATCAGTACTTAGAATTTATTAAGGACAGATTCTGGTCGCCAGAAAAATACAGCGAGGAATCTAAATTGTCAGCGCAGTGGACGTTGTGGGAAGTATTGCGTGCGATTATAGGTTTGTATGCGCCATTTATACCGTTCTTAACAGAAGAATTGTGGCAGAAAATATACAAGCAGTATGAAGGCGGTGAAACTTTGCATTTGACCGCATATCCTGCGATTGATTCTGCGCACGATACAGATGTATCACAAATGCAAATTGCGCTGGATTTGTTAAAGAATGTTCGTGGTATGCGTACAGAGCAGAAGATTGGTAATGGTGCAAAGTTAGAAACGTTGACTATACCATCTAATGTGCCGGCTGCATTGCATGGTGTTATAAAATCTGCAGCGCGAGCAAATGAAATCATTTTAGGTAATAAATTAGATTTTGTTATAGCGCAACAAAACAATTCGTAACAAATAATTAAGGGTCGAATATACTATGTCAGACAAATATGTTGAAAAAAGAGTACTTCAAGCGTATCAATGTGATAGATATGGTAATGTTCGACCATTAATTTTAATGAATGAATTGCAGGGTGTTGCAGATACTCATGCCGAGGTTCTTGGTTGTGGTCGTACATATTTGATAGAACATAATATGGCATGGGTCGTCACGCATTATCTTGTTGATATAGTAGAAATGCCGCATGAAGCTGAAGAGTTGTCGCTTATAACGTGGCCTTCTAATCAAGATGGTGTTCGTGCAACACGTGATTTTGAAGTTCGTGGCAGTGATGGGCGTTTAATGGTTCGTGCGACTTCGCAATGGATATTGATAAATATGGAAAATCGTCGTCCGTTAAGACTAGATGATAATTTAGCAACATGGAACATAATTCACGAACGAGCATGGGATAAAGAGTTTGAAAAATATCCAGATTTTGAACCGACGAAATTTCATACTATGAAATGTCGTTTTGATGATATTGATGTAAATCAGCATATAAATAATGCGGTATATGCAGTTTGGGCGACTGAAAGCGTTGGATATATATATCGAAATCAGCATAAATTGAAACGTATAGAATTAAATTTCAAAAAAGAAATAAAACCTGATACGCCCGAAGTTTGTATTGGTGTAGCAATAGACGGTTTAGTTTCTTTTCATAAGATAATCACAGATGATGTAGAACGTGCATATGTGAAGTGTACTTGGGAAAATATCATTTAAATAAAAAGAAAAATAAAAACCGCTGTTTAGCGGTTTTTTTAATTTACTGCGCTAACGGCCAATCTTTTACGACCAACTGCACGACGGCGGTTTAAGACTGCACGACCACTTTTTGTAGCCATTTTTTCACGAAAACCATGTGTGCGTACGCGACGCGTTTTTGATGGTTGATATGTACGTTTTGTTGCCATTTTTAAATCCTTTTGTGCGTATATTTAATCATATGTTTTTTTAAAACGCAACATTTTTATTTAGAGTTTATTAACCCTACTTTTTTTAAACATTCTAGCATTAAGTAATATATAAATAATGCAGTAAATAATTTCCATAAAGGTAAAAACATTTTCATCCCTTATTTCCTAGTTTTTGCTAAGCTTTTTGCTTTCGTTATATAGTTACTAAATTCTAATAGTCTTTCTAATTTTTTTAAATTCCAGCGCATCATTAATAATTGTAAAGTTATTAAATTGCTGTCTTTATAGAAAAGTAATAAAAAATCTAGCTCTTTATACGCTTCTTTTATGGTGTTTTTAATTTTAGTCATTGTGTTTAATAATTTAGTCACAAAAGTTGCGTTTGTCAAATGTTTTTTTTAGGGTTAGTTCTTGACCAAAAGGTTAAAAATTTGCTATTCTCGATATGTTAGAAATAGGGGAAAAGTAAGTATGTCTGAAATAAGTAATATCAATGATGTAAATGAGATGAAAATACCGCAGTCTTCAATAGAACATGAAATGCGAACAAGCTTCTTGGACTATGCGATGTCTGTTATCGTAGACCGCGCATTGCCTGATGTTCGTGATGGTTGTAAACCTGTGCATAGAAGAATTTTGTATGTAATGAACGATGTTGCACCTGCGAATAAACCAACTGTAAAATCAGCGCGTATAGTCGGTGACGTTATGGGTAAATATCATCCACATGGTGATAGCTCTATTTACGAGGCTATGGCTCGTATGGCACAAGACTTTTCTATGGGAGAAATGCTTGTTCAAGGACAGGGTAACTTTGGTTCTCGTGACGGTGATAAACCTGCTGCTATGCGTTATACCGAGGCGCGCTTGTCTAAATTAGGCGCGTCATTAATGGATGATATGGATAAGGATACTGTTGATTGGCAACCTAATTTTGACGGTACTTTACAAGAACCAGTTGTATTGCCGACAAAGTTTCCGAATTTTTTAGTAAATGGTGGTTCGGGTATTGCGGTTGGTATGGCGACAAATGTTCCGACATATAATTTGGGTGAAGTTTGCAATGGTATTTTAGCAATTTTAAATAATCCAGATTTAACAGATGATGAGTTGTTTAATGTAATACCTGGACCTGATTTTCCGACTGGTGCAGTTATTATGGGGCGTGCCGGTGCTTATAAAGCACATACAACGGGACGCGGTTCTATAATAGTTCGTGCAAAGACGCACATGGAAACATTTCATGACCATCAAGCAATTGTTGTTGATGAAATACCTTATCAAGTAAACAAATCGCAATTGATTATGAAGATTGCGGAATTGATTAAAGATAAACGTATAGAAGGTATTTCAGAAATTCGGGATGAGTCTTCGAAAGAAGGTTTGCGTATGGTTATCGAATTAAAGCGTGATGCTATTGCAGATGTAGTATTGAATCATTTATTTCAATATACAGAAATGCAGACGAATTTCCCTGTGAATATGATGGCATTGAATCGTGGTCGCCCTATGTTATTCAATATTCGTGGTGTATTGGATGCGTTTATTGAATTTAGAACAGAGGTTATTCGTAGACGTACGATATTTGACTTAAACAAGGCTCGTAATCGCGCGCATACTTTATTGGGGTTATCTGTAGCGGTTGGTAATTTGGACGAGGTTATAGAATTAATTAAGTCCAGTCCGAACCCTGATGCTGCGCGTGAAGCATTGATTGCGCGTGGCTGGAAGGCATCTGATATTGAGTCTTATATACAATTAATTGATGACCCAAATACAGAATAT
>CALXMZ010000042.1 GCA_944389645.1 uncultured Alphaproteobacteria bacterium | reverse complement strand
ATACAGCAGGTGTATTGGCAGGATTAGCAAATAGCGATAGCTATGAAATGGGAATAGCTTCGTTGGTAGCTCAGCAGGCTTTGGCAGAAGGTAATACAGAATATGTTGAAGCAGAATCTGCAAAGTTAAAAGCTGATGATAAACCTGTTACTCATTCTGTCGCTACATCAGTTCAGAATCAGGTCTTGTCCTTGGCTTCTGGTCGTATGTCCGGTAATGCAAATGTTGGACGTAGTGGTGGTGATTTAGCAAATGCTGATTATGGAGTATGGGCGCAGGGGCTGTTCAATAAATCTAAATTAAACGGCCAGTTCAATGGTTATACTCGCGGAGTTGCCGTTGGTGCAGATACTTTAATTGACGGTAAGTACACAATCGGTATCGGTTATGCTTATAATTCAACAGATGTTCACGCAGATAATGCTCGTGATACAGATATTGAAAGCAATAGCATATTCGTATACGGTCAGTACAAACCTTCAGAATGGTATGTAAACGCTGCTTTGAATTATACAATGGCTGATTACACAGAAGAAACAAATTCGTTCGGTGTTGATATTAACTCTGAATATGACGTTACCTCTTTTGGTGGTCAGGTTATGGGTGGTTATGATTTCGCTGGTGGTTTGACTCCAGAAGCAGGTGTTCGCTACTTACATATCTCTCAAGACGACTATAATAACGGTTTGGCAGATATTAATGTTGGTGATACAGATTACTTGACTGGTGTAGTAGGTGCAAAATATGCTTTTGCAATTGATACTCAGACAGGTTTAAGTCTGCGCCCAGAATTGCGTGCTGCTGCTACATATGATGTTTTATCAGATGAAGCTATAGCAACAGTCACAATGCCTGGTGCTGCATCATACATAGTTGATAGTAAACGTCTGTCGCGCTTTGGTGGTGAATTCGGTATCGGTTTGACCGCAAACTATAAAGGCGTAGAAGTTTCTGTAAACTATGACTTAGATCTGCATGAAGACTATACTTCTCAGACGGGTATGTTGAAGTTTAGATATAACTTCTAATCTTAAATAATAAAAAATCCTCCGATTGGAGGATTTTTTATTTGTTCAATTAATTTAATGTGAATTCATTCTATTACGCAATTTATATAACAAACATATTATCAAGAAATCTTATTATTTAATAAACAATAAAATGTTATTTTTATATTTAGTTTCTTAGTTTTTGTTAAAATATTTTTCACGTTGACTTTTTGATACAGATTCCATCTGATCAAATAATTTCTCTGCATTAGATTTATCAATCGGAGCGCTACTCGTTGGAATCGTATAATCTGCCCCATTTAATAGTATTATGCGATTTGGTAAAAGATCTGTTCCATTACATTCAATGTAATATTCCGATGTGTCATAATATTTACCATAACAACGATTGTTTACTATGCCTACATAACCATATTCTGCTAAATCAGAGCATGTAGGTTGAATCCCGTAAGTAATTTCACCGTTATCTAAAAATTCATCCGGATTTTCTAAAACGCCGTTACACCATACTTTTACATATTTACCATCAACAGATGCCATTGTACCGTTAGATGTCGTTTTTCTAACACCAAAACAATCACCGTTTAATATATCTATATTAAAGTCTTTTTTTATTTCTGTTCCTTTTGCGATTTCTGTCTTACCCATTGGAACAGGTTGGTATTCATTGCTTTTCAAAGCTTCCGGACAAATAAGTTTCATGCCCCAACATTCACTATTTGTATCCCAGATTTCTTTATCATAACCGGTACCCATGCTGGAATAACAATTTGTCGGATCTAATCTGCATATAGTTGGTTGTTCCCACCATGGTATAGAAGCGTTCGCAGTCACCGATACTGTTAATGCGGTTAAAGAAATTGCAAATTTTTTTCTCATATTTCTCTCATTAGATTTAATTATATCAAAAATATTTCTTGTTTACAAGTTAGGTGTTATTTAATTGGACAAAACAGAGATTGTACTATCTTTATCTGCACAATAACCCCAGCTTGTATTTGTACCTGTTTCATCATAGAAATATTTGTATAATACGTGACCTGTTTTGTCGTGCATACCGTCGCCGTTTGATAATTCAGGATCTTTTGAGTCTTCTTCATCTAGCCAAGGGGTATCAACCCAAACTCCACCTAAGCGTTCACATTCTTTCGATAAAGATATTGACATATCTACCCTTACGGAATCCATAATATTATTAACATCTTGTAAAACGTTTATCGGGATTTCTTTTTGACCAGACATAATGGCATTTGAGTCCGAAGGACGTACACAATATTGTATTGCGTATTTTACCGCTTTTTGATATAAACTACCATTATAATCACTACCGCAATCTGCATTCTGATTTATTGCTGGATCTGTTTCTTCTGTATCTGAAGATAACTGATTACATGAAATGTTCGATGCATATATTTCTTCGCCAGGTGAATATGCTCTACATCCATAAGGATACGAATGTAAAGTGTCGTTACCGGCTACTGCACAAATAGAAGTCATAAATGTTTTAAGTAAAGTACTACAATTTTCAGCAATTTTCTGATCGTTTATTTCATGCATTGCATTTACCAATAATTCTAAACCGTTGGTATCGGGATCTCCGTATAAATTACTGCATGCAAGTAATTTTTCCTGGCATAGTTCTTCTGATAATTCTAACCGCGATCCTAATAATAATTCTTCTTGTATGTTACTAAAATCTTTTAACGATTTGGTCTGACTATCATAACATTGATTTACTACATCTAAACATTCGTTTTTTACGGTTCTGATTTTTTCTTGCTGACCTTGATAAATCTCAACGATTGCTTGGCGCATGAATTCGTCCCAGACTTCTTCTGAAATGTCTCTGCAAGTATCTAAACTTTCATTAGCAAATAAGCGCTTTTTTTCTAACTCTGCCACGATTAAACGGTTTGTAGAATTGGTTAATACGTCACCAGATAAAGATGTCTGATTTTCTAATTGAAAAAAGTTCTGAGAATAAATAGGTGCCCCTGTATCTTTGTTTAAATATAAACCTGTTACATCAAGGCAATGTACATAATCTTTCCCACAAGCCGATTCTGAGGTAATATCTTCTCTTACTTTTGCAACACAATCGTTTATGCCTGTAGAATTATGGGCGTTATAGTTTTCCAATCTTGCAAGGTTCATTTCTCGCTCTGTTTCACGTATTGTGCTATTTGCAGAGTTTAAACTTTTATCCAAAGCGTTTGATAATGTTGTGCAATCATTTTCTATGTACATTCCATAAGCAGCGATAACCATTGCAAGCGTGCTTTCAGAATCACAAGAACTTGATATCAAATCTACGCATTGCGAATGGACCGCATTATATAAAGATTCACCCGTTAAATTAGCAATGTTTTCACCAGATGTAAGATTAGTGGTTGCCCATATTTGATTTATATCACCAGCTATATCTAAACTACCTAGCGTTGATAAGGAACTTTTTTTAGATGTTGATAATATTTCACTTATGTTAGATAACTGTTGGGCAGAATTAGACGTGTCTTGCGTTATAGATTCTTCGCCTTCACTGGCGGAAAGCATGGCTTTTACTTCATTGGTAGTTTTATCTATTATTTGTATATTTAAGTTTTTAAAATTTTGTACTTGACCTGAGGCTTCTGATAATGCTTTTTCTTTATTCTTTATTTCCGTTAAGCGTGAAGAGCAGACACAACGTCTGTAAGAATCATCCGTGTTTGCACAAAATTGGTCCATACAAGTAAAATAAGCATCCCTGCAAGAATTATAACCAGAACCAAACGTATTGGTAGAAACGTTAGAAATATTTGCTGCTCTACTAGTATTTATAGTATTTTTTGTGGATATTGTTGTATTTTGCCTTGGTGTTGTACTTGTTCGTACTAGCGCATTTTCTGGTTCGCTACGTGTTGATATGTTATTAACCGTTTTTGTCGTATGTATTGTATTAGCATTTCTAGAAACGTTTGATTGTATAGTACTTTTATTTGTTCCAGATCTTGTAATATTTATTACGTTGTTTCTTGAGGTTGTGCTTTTTCTTTGTGTTTGATCGGAAGAATTAGATGATAAATTAGTTGCTGTTCTTGCAACTTTTTGCGAAGTCAAATTTGTTTCGTTCTGAGAACGATTAATAGTATCTGTACCACGAATACTAGCATTGACATAACCAATGCTTATACAATATGCTAATATAATAAATAAAAACTTTTTCATAATACGCTTTTATTAATGATAACAAAAATGTACTTTTAATAAAAGGAATATTATTAGATTTTAAATAATTTTATGCTGATACAGTATTGGAGTCAGAATTAGAATGCGTTCGTTCAACAAACGTTATGCGTCCCTTGTCCAAATCATAAGGCGTCATTTCTACGCGAACTTTTTCACCCACGTTTACCCATATACGAGCTTTACGCATTTTTCCGCATACTGTTGCCAAAATTTCATGACCGTTTTCTAGTTTTACACGAAACATAGTATTGGGTAGTTTGTCTTCTACTGTACCGCTAAAAACAATTACGTCGTCTTTTGCCATAAATAAACCTTAGTTTTGTTTACAAACTGATATTTCGTATATTATAAATTTAACGTAAAAATTGCAAGATGTTTTTATCTGCTTGCACTTAGGTCTTTCATTTGATAAAATTGACATTAAAATAGTAGGGTGGAGTTCATGAAGTTAAAGTTTTTTCTGTTGGTTTTATTAACTGTTCCTGGTTTTGCTTTTGGTGCAGAACGTTCGGCTTCAAATGTAAGAGTGGGTGTAAATCGTGTATCTGCGGCAGGTGCAAGAATGCCAAATGTTTCAGTTAATATAGGTTCTGCATCTAATACAAGTTCTTCTAGTGTCGCGTCGACTAGTGCTACGGTGACTTCTTCCTCTGAAAGTGACGTTAAAACTGAAAATGATTCTTATGTTGAAGTAAAAAATGATGTAACAAATTCTTCTCAATCGTGTCGTGATGCTTATAGGGCTTGTATGGACGAATTTTGCCTGCTTGATGAATCGGAAGGTAGTAGATGCGCTTGTTCGTCAAATATAAATCAGTCGAAATCATTAATACAAGAAATTCAGGATTTGCAAGAAGAAGCTGATTTGTTATATACAGAAGGTGTGGAACGAGAAAAGTTGGGGGCACAAGCAAAATTGGTCTTCGGAGAAAGTGAAAAAGCTAAAAAAAGCTCGTTAGTTTCTGGTATTAGTTTTTCTGATTGGATAAGTAGTGGTACGGAAGAAGGTGAGAGTTTAGGGGCAGATGACTATATTGGTGACCCTTTGTATGCAATGGCTGCAGAATTCTGTGAAGATAAGTTACTAGATTGTGGTAGCAGTGCAGAAATGGAAGAAATGTTATACGCTCGTCAAATAGTTCAGGATTGTAAATCTTTTGAAAGTTATTTAAAAGATCAAAAAACTATTGCGGAATCAAATAAGCGTACCGCAGAAGCTGCCGTTCGTCAGGCTCGGTTGGAAGAACTGGGGAACACTAACAAATATAATCGTGGAGAGTGTTTGCTGGCATATAGAGCATGTATTGCTGATAAAGGTGGCTGCGGAGTTAATTTTGAAAATTGTTTGGATGCGGATCTATTAGGAAGACGAGCAAATGCGTGTGAAAATGTATTAGATCAGTGTATGGCGGTAAGAGAATATGTTCTTGAAGATTGGGAAGACGAATCAGAGATGATTCTGGAAGAAGCGGCAAAATATGCTGATAAAAATGCGCGAGCAACTTGTTTGGCAAGAATACAAGTCTGTCTGGAAGATGGTTGTTCTACAGAAACTAACTCTGCGTGTTTGACGGATGTTAAGGTCGCGGCTGGTGTTTGTCCAGTAATTGATGAATGCGAAGAAATGATACCAGGAATAAAAAGTGTCGTTAATGATAAGTTAGGTTATTTGCGTACCCAATTCTGTCAAAATGATATTGATCAGTGTTTACGTAATAAGTGCGGTGAAAATTTCACAGCTCCGGAATGCGTTGGAAAAAGCGCGGTCGAAATTGCTGAACTTTGCCCGCAATCGATGTTCCCATCTTGTAAAAATGAGACTCAGTTTGATATAATAGTTCAAGCAGCTCTGTTACAGATGGATTATCAGATGTTGCAAGGGTGTTTAAATTATTTCGGGGAACAGTTGGGTGCTGTTTGTGGTACAGATATGTCTTGTTTGCCAACGGATACTAAAATTACTTCCTTGGTTAAAATCCCCGATACAGAGCAGGGGTTGGCAGAATTAAGAGAATCAGTTAAAGCTAATACAGAAAAATCTGTTGACGAATTTTTTGAACAATTTGAAAAAGAAAAAACAGTTGCTGCTTGTCAAGATAGCCAGAAACCATCAGATCGTAAAAGTTTAGGTGATACTGTATTTAATAGTGCAAAAATGATTGCTTATATAGGTGCAGAAAATAGAGCTATGAGAGAATTAGAATCTAAAATTGCTGAGCTTTCTCGTCAACAGGATTTAGAAAAAGCTGAACAGAATTGTTTGAAAACATATAAAGTTGAAACGCCGGATAAATCTAGTAAAAATTATAGTTACATAAGAAGTGTGTCTTTTGAACCGAATTTACGTAACTGTCATGTTTGTCGTATGCAACAGGTTTGTGAGGTTGGTGGCGAAAGCAAAAATGCTGCTGGACTTAAAGGTTTGGCTGGTGGGCTTGCGGCTGGGGCTTCTGCAGGTACAATGGTAACACCAGGTTGGGGTACTGCTATTGGTGGTGTTGTCGGAGCAGTCGGTGGTTTCTTTGCTGGACGTAGCGCCGGAGGAGAACAAGAATTCTGTCAAGAAATTGAGTCCTGTGAAGATATTAATATGTAAAAATAATAGATGCTTTATAAATTAAGGTATTTTAGATGAATATGAAAAAATTTTTTGTATCTTTAATTGGTTTATGGGGTGCTTTTAGTGCATGTGCCGTTTACGGTTTGACGCTTAATACTAAAACTAGTAAACAATCGGCAATTCAACAGGGGACTACTGTTAGAACTAAAACTGAAGCAACTAGTTTGTATGATCAAGAATGTTATGATATGTATTTTAGCTGTATGGATCAATTTTGTATAACTGATAATTCTAATGGTGGTAGCTGTACATGTAGTGATGATAGTATTGAATATGAAAAACAGTTTGCAGAAATTCAAGATATATTAAATGAGGCTAATAGAATCAGAACGGAAGATGTAGAAAGAGTTAAAGCTGGTGCAAATGCGGATATTATTTTTACCGGCGAACGTAGATATGACGAGAATGGGAATATTTTAGACGAAGGTGAATTATCAGAAGCTGAAAAAAAAGCTCAGAAACGTGAAAGTCTGCTTGCAATGTTTAATACGAATTTCTACGAAGATGAGGAAGTTTTTGAAGATTCTGGTACTAGCATAGCAGATAAAACAGGAAATGAATTATATAAATCTGCAGATGAATTATGTTATTTGCAGGTCCCTGATTCTTGTGCAGGGGATATAGATTTTATACGTCAATTGTATTCTCGTCAGATTGTATCTGATTGTTTGGGGTTTAAAAATATATTAGCTAAAAAGCGTTCTGAAGCTGATTTAGAATTAGCCTCCGCAGAAGCTGCTGTAAGAGAAGCTTTGCAAGAAAGTTTTGATGAAGCAAATAAATATGATCTTGGGCAGTGTATGGTAGAATTTAAAAAATGTATGCAAACAGATGATGCTTGTGGTGAAGATTGGGAAAATTGCGTGTTCACGATTGCTTCTGAAAATATGCAGAATAATGAGGCTGTTAGTACTGCAGGTAGTCAAGTCCAAACGGTTAATACATATGACATAACGGCTTCAACAATGGAAATTTTAGAATCTAAACGTACGATCTGTGAACATGTATTAGATCAATGTGTCGTTGTTCGTGATATGGTTTGGCCAAGCTTTTTAAGAGAAGCTGCTCCTACAATAAAAGTTGCGGAATCTAAGGTTGAATCAAAATTTAGACAATCGTGCTTAACTGATATTTCTGATTGTATACAGAAAGCGTGTAAAGATGATATAGTCGGTAAAGGTATAGCTACAATGGATGCTTGTTTGTCTAGACCTGATATGGTAAGAAGTTTTTGTAAAGTTGAAATTGACCCATGTGAAAGGATGGAACCTCTTATTTGGGGCTATGTTCAAGATAAATTAGCTGCAATGCGTGTTGATGCTTGTACGCAAGAAGTAAAAGATTGTTTTACTGCGGATACTCGTTGCGGGGAAAACTTTGAAAATTGTATAGGTATGGATTATGATTATATACATGATATTTGCCCTGTTGACTCTTTAGTCGTTTGTAAGGCTAATAACCCGAATTTTTCTATGGATGATTTGGATAGTATGTTAATGGGATTATATTTAAATATTGATAATGCTTTTATTGATCAGTGCCAAGATCTTGTAGATGAAAAAATGGCCGAGGTATGTGGTAGCACAACGGATTGTAATAAGTTTGCTGCTGATGATACAATGGGAACGGGCTCTATACGTGCGCAAAAAGACGGTACAGTATATCGCGTTACAGGTATGATTTCTTTTGGTAGTATAAAGATGGGTGACGCTTCTAGTTCCGTTGTTGATAAAACTGATGATAAAAATGTTAGATTGGGACCAGGAGAAATCGGAGTTCAGGAATATATTGCTAATGTACGTGAGAAAAATAAAAACGTTGAAAATGCAGAAGGTATAATATCTTCTATTGAAGAAGAACTTAATAATATTGTCGGTACAATTAATCGTACAATAGAAATGATAGAACAAGACCCAGAAATTCAGTTCTGTATTAACGGTCGTGATCTTTCACAGATAACTGGTAAAGAAGGTGAAAAAACTACCGGTAGATTTCCGAATTTATTAAATCAAGTAAAAATGCAAATTGCTATTGCTGCATTACGTAAAGCTCAGGATAACTATAATGCAAAATTAAATTCTGAAATAGCAGAAGCGTCTAAAGAAGCTTCTGCAGATGTTGCACAGTATATGTGCCAGAAAATTGCGGAAACGGGTTCTTATACAAGTTCTAGCCTTAGCCCAATGTCGTTGCAAAGTAGTTTAACGCCACCTTATTCAATTAGTTATGATATCGCCGTCGGTTTGGCTATAGAAGATCTTGTTAAGGGTGGGGCTTCTCAGCAGCAAACATCTGCTTCTAACGATTATTTGCAGAAAGATGTAACTAGCACATTTAACAGAGATTCTAGAATATGTCATGTTTGTACGACAACTACTACAAGGTCTTGTAATCGTTCTTATCGTTTGATAAAAGGAAGATTAAAAAATGAAGATTGTCAAACTTCTACAAATGGGCCAGTTTGTGAAGATATACAAATGTAATATATTTGGCTATGTAAGTATTTTTTAATATGCAAAGCCCTTATACAATGGTTAAGGGGCTTTTTTTGCTTATCTGATAAAAATATAAACTTAGAAGAAATTCTTAGGTGTTTATAAAAATAAATATGTTAATATATATTAGTATATAACAAAAAGGAGTTATAAATGAAAAAAATATCTATCTTTGCTATGACCTTGGTTGCTGTTGCTACGAATGCAGCTATGGCGGGTTTCCAATCGGATACTATGCAAAAAACGAATCCTATGGGTGGGTTCGTTGGCGGTACAGAAAATATAGTGACCGTTAATCAAGTTAAAGAAATGCGTGATGATGTACCTGTAATTGTTAAGGGGCATATCATTCAAAGAATGGGAGATGAAAAATATTTGTTTGAAGATTCTACAGGTTCCGTAACCGTCGAAATAGATGATAAAGACTGGCGTGGGCAAACTATTACCCCATCTGATACTGTTAAATTATTCGGTGAAGTTGATTCTGGATGGTTTAATACGGAAATAGACGTTGATTACGTTGAGAAATGTAATTAAATACAAAAATATCTTTTTATAAAAATGCCCGTGCGGGCATTTTTATCTATTTGTAAGCTGTAGTTCAATACGTCTATTCTTTTGTAAACTTTCTGAATCAGTACCAAGTACCACAGGATGTAAATCCCCGAAACCACTAGGAACTAACCTTCTTTTTGATACTCCGTCTTTTGCAAGCTCTTCTGCAACTGCATTGGCTCGTAATAAAGATAACTCCATATTATTTTTATATGCTTTTGTACCAGGAACAACTTGCTTTTTATCGGTATGACCATCTACACGAATTATCCAATCTACATCACTAGGTATCTTATTTTCTAAACCTTTTATTACATTTGCTATTAAACGTAACTGATTTTTACCTTCGGCAGATAATTTATATGAACCGCTACTGAATAATATATCACTTGATATTATAAATCTATCGCCATCCGGTTGCACATAATTATCACTTCCTAAAGCAGTTTTTATTGATTTATAAAATTCTGATTGGTATTGAGACATATTATTTAATTCCGCTACTTTATCGGCTAAAGCTTTATTCAATTTATTTGACATCTCTACATATTGTATGTCTTTTTCATTTGCTTTAGTTTCTGCCTCATCTAATGCAGCTTGTAGTTTTGTTAATTGTTCTATAAGAGATGCACGTTGCTCTGCCATTTGATTCTGTAATTCTTTACGCTCTTGTTCAAGTTCTATGGTTTTTTGTTTCTCTAAACTCATTTGGTTTAGTTGTTTTGTTAATTCGGCAACTTTCGTTTCATAGTCTGATATTAATTCATTTACGCTTATGTCTACTTCTTGCAATTCGTTTGTTAATTGCGTATTATTACTTTCTAGATTTTCTAATTCATTTCGTGCCAGTATTAATAAGCGCTTCGCTTCTTCTTCGTCAGCTGTCATTTGAGATATTTTCTGAGCCTGTTCTTCGTTGATCTTTTTTAAGTCTGCAACGGTTTTTGCACCCGTGTTTTTATTGAATACGCTTGTAGTAGTCCATAAAAATACAAATACTATCAATAGAAATATAAGAATTATTACTAAGTTAGAAAATAAGTCCACAAAAGCCGGCCAAGTATTTGTCTTTTCTTTAAAACGAATATTTAGCATTTTTTCTCCCTCTTTTATATCTTTTTATTGTTTAAAATTGCGCCTTTCTTTCTGTACATTTATTATTCTTTCGTCAGAAACAAAGGGGACTTGATCCGGTACAACGGGTGTAGAATGTGCGGATAAGAAATCTTCTAGTTCTCTAAAAATAGTATTTTGTGCTAATTGCACCTGTAAACTAAGAAATCCGACGATTAAACTTCCCGCCAACCCCATCAAAGAACTTGTAAACGCTGTGGCAATACCGGATAATGGTACGGATAAACCTTTTTGCATCATTTCTAAGACGGCGGCGTCTTCAAAATTTAGGTTGCCGATTAAATCGGCAAAACCACCAACTGTTATTATTAACCCCCAAAACGTTCCAAGTAACCCAAGAAATATAAGTGTATTAGTTATGTACCTTACGGATTCCCGAGAATCTTCAAATCTAACCAAAATTATGTCTAACATATTTTGAAGTGCAGAAGTTGATATTCTAACAGGTCTAGATCTTAAAATAAGCGCAACAGGACGTAATAAAACTGGTGGTAATGGTACATCTTTTTTACCTTTAAAATAAGCGCTTGCCCACTTATATTCAGGTAATAATTTGAATATTTCTATAAACGTTAAACCTATACCAAATATTGTCGTACCTATAATGATTCCGTTTAAAAAAATATTTGCAGTAGCAACGCGTAAAAATTGTTCATAAAATAAAATTAACCCAACTACTATTAAAGCAGTAAAAAAGGCCATGCGATTAAGCGTTCTATGAAACTGATTTGTCATTCAATCTCTCTTTATATTTTTAATGATAGTAAATTTAAATGATTTAAGTCAATAGGGATTATTGATAAACTTAATGTTCGTTAATTCCGGTTAAATATTTAAAAAGTTCTTGATTTTGAAAAAAAAAAATGCATAATTTATGCCGTTCCTGCTAATGACATGGGGTCGTTGGCTGTTAAGACCAAAGGAAAAAGAATGGCTTATTATGAAAGCGTCTTGGTTTTTCGCCAAGATTTGACAGAGTCGCAAGTTAAAGAAAAAGCGACGAAATTTACGGAAATTATTAAAGATTTGGGCGGAAGTGTAAAATCTTCGGAATTCTGGGGGCTAAAAAATTTAGCGTACGTTATTAGAAAAAATCGTAAAGCACATTATGTGATGTTAAATATCGAATTACCAGGTGATAAAGTTTCAGAGTTAGAACGTCGTTATCGTATTGATGAAGATGTAATTAGATTTTTAAATGTTCGCGTTGATAGTTTGTCAACAGCACCGTCTATAATGATGAAAAAAAATAATGAAGAGGTGGAATAATGGCGGTTCGTGCAGCAATTTATCGCAAGAAATCTAACCCCTTAAAAGGGAAAGTTATTGACTATAAAGATATAAAAACTTTGTCGCATTACATTACAGAACGTGGAAAAATCGTTCCAAGTCGTATAAGTGGTGTTTCACAGAAGGATCAACGTGAATTGGCAACGGCAATTAAACGTGCACGCCATTTAGGGTTGTTACCTTTCGTTCGTAATAATTTAGGTTAACAGCTAAATAATTATTATTTGGGATTTTATCTCTAACTTGAAAAAGGACAGATTATGAAAGTTATTTTGACAGAAAAAATTACAAATTTAGGTAATATCGGTGATACGGTTGAAGTAAAGACTGGGTTTGCACGTAACTATTTATTGCCAAACGGGAAAGCAATGCGTTGGACTCGTGAAAATATGGCATTGTTTGAAGCTAAAAAAGCTGAATTGCAGGCTCGTCAAGATGCTGCTAAGAAAAATGCAGAATCGAATGTAGAAGCCGTTAAAAATGCAAAGTTGTATATGATTCGTCAAGCAGGTGATACCGGTCAATTGTACGGTTCCGTATCAACACGTGATATTGCACGTATGCTGAAAGATGTTGCTGGTGTAAATATTGAATCTGCACAGGTTTTATTGGGTAGCCCTATAAAATCTATCGGTGCATTTGATACTAAAATTGCCTTACATCCAGATGTTATCGTACCGGTAAAAGTTTATGTTGCACAGACTCAAGATGAAATTGAGGCTTTGGTTGCAGGTAAAGTTCTGACTTTCGGTACAAAGAAAGTTGAAGAAGAAATAGCAGAAGAAGAAAAAGCAGAAGAAAAGAAAGAAGAAAAATCTGAAGAAAAAAAATCTGAAGAATCAAAATAATATTTCATTTAAAAAAACCGCCTTTTAGGCGGTTTTTTCAATCTATGTTGATAAATATAATATTATCGTATAAAATTTACTTTATGAAGTTGGAATCTGTCGGTATATTAATTGCTTTACGACCAATCGGAGAACGTGATTCTGTGGCTCGTATTTTTACTCATGATTATGGACTTTTGACCGGTATGTTAAAAGGTGCTCAAACCAATAAAAAAAATAAACCATTGATAGGTCAATTAGGTGAAATTTCATGGAACGCTCGTTTAGATTCGCAGTTAGGGGTGTTCCATTGGGAAGCAGAAAAAAATTTGGTAGCTAAGTCAATATGGGTAAAGAATAGTTTAGAATTTATAAATTGTGCTTTTGAATTAATAGATGTTTTGTTGCCAGAAAGAGAATGTTATGAAAATTTATACGAATCAACATTAATTTTATTAGAAAAATTGCATTCAGATGATCCTATAAAAGCTTATACAAATTGGGAAGTTAAATTATTACAAGATCTTGGTTATGCGTTAGATTTGACATCTTGTTCTGGGTGTGGCTGTAAAAATAATTTAAAATTTTTGTCTCCCAAAACCGGAAGAGCCGTATGCGAAACTTGTGCGATACCATATATAGATAGGTTATATAAGTTGCCTTTAACATTGGATGTAACAGGTAGGTTTATACAGGCTATATGTGATGGTCAATGTGTTAAAATGCCTTTTAGTAGGAAACTTTTGAAAAAAATATAAAAAATATTTTATTTATTTCTTGCGCTTTTGGGTTTTTTTAGCTATCGTTAATTCGTTCAAATAGAAAAGGAGATGTAATATGACTTGGACAATATTGATTTTTGTAGTTGGTATTCTTTTATTCCTTTTTGGTGGCGTTATGTTATCAAAAGGTGATGGGAAAAAACCTTCCACAAAAAGCATAATAATGGTAAAATCTATCAAATTGATTTCGATCATTTTGATATCTGGTAGTATATGTCGTTTATACGTACCATATTACTTAACGGCTGTAAACCCTGTAATCGTGCAAGAAATGGTAAACGGAATGCAGGAACAACAGCAAGCTGAAAAAAATAAAATGATTCGCAAAATGGTTCGCTCAGAAGGCTCAAAAATGATGGGTGATGCACCTGTTTTGGGTAATCGTGATGCTAAAAAGACGGTTTATGTATGGACCGATTTCTCTTGCCCATATTGTCGTCGGGTACATGGTGAACTGGAACGGGTATTAGCAGATCGTGATGATGTTCGCGTTGTTGTAAAGAATTTCTCTATACATGGACCTTTATCTGATTCACCTGCAAAGGCAGTTATTGCTGCGAAATTGCAGAGCCCAGAAAAAGCAGCTAAGTTAACAAATATGTTAATGACACGTGAGTTTTATTCTCAGGATGATCTAAAAGATCAATCAAAAATCGGCGAGAAGGTTGAAGCTAACGTTATGAAAATGGCTAAAGAAGCTGGTTTAGATACAGAAAAACTTAAAGAAGACATGAAAGGCGAGGTCGTAGCTCGTGAATTGAGAAACGTACGTGATTTGGCTCAGCGTTTTGATATTAGCGGTACACCGTTCTTGATTATAGGTGAAAAAGCTTTCCCAGGTGCAATACCATATAATCAGATTAACGATGCTTTGGATGATTAAGTGTTAAGTAATGTTTGAAAAACGCTTGCATAAATTGCAAGCGTTTTTCTTAAACATAAAATCTTTATTTCTGAGTTTTTATTTGTCTTCTAGTATAGCAATACCCGGTAATGTGCGACCTTCTATAAATTCTAAAAATGCTCCACCTCCAGTTGATACGTAAGTTATATCATTTTTTACTCCGCATGCTTCTAAAGCCGCAACAGTGTCGCCTCCGCCTACAATACTTTCTAGTTTCCCTGCGCGTGTTTGTTCTGCTATCGCTTTTGCCAAAGCAAAAGATCCATATGACCACGTCGGCATCCATTCTGCCATACCTACGGTGCCGTTCCAAATTACTGTTGCGGCAGAGCGTATGACTTCTATATCTCTGTTGGTCGTTGCTTCACCTGCATCGATGATTATGTCGTCGTCTTCTATTTCAGAAAAATTCTTATTTGTACGTTCGGCGTCTTTCGTAAATTCTTTTGCAACACCTTTGTCTAAAGGCAGTAAAACCTCGCAGTCATTTCGTTTAGCATATTCCAGAATTTCTAAAGCAATATCTTTTTGGTCTGCTTCATATAAAGAATTTCCTACCTTACCCCCCATAGCATAATTAAAAGTTGTACCTAGTGCTCCTCCTATAATTAATGTATCTGATAATTTTGCTAAAGCTTTTAATACACCGATTTTTGTAGATACTTTACTTCCCGCAACAATTGAAAGCAGGGGACGTTTCGGATTTTTCATCACGTTACTTAAATGTGATATTTCAGATGCTAATAAATTACCAGCATATGATGGTAATATCTCCGCTACGCCGACTGTACTTGCATGAGCCCGATGTGATACAGCAAATGCATCGTTTACAAAAATATCAAACCCTTTTGCTAATTCCGCAGAGAAATTAGGGTCGTTCTTTTCTTCGCCTGGGTAAAATCTTACGTTTTCAAGTAAAACAATATCTCCGTCTTTCATGTCTTTCATAAAATCTTTATCAAGACAATCTGGTATTAGTGGTATATTCATATATTTTGCAACAGGAGCTAAGCTATACTCCATATTTTTTGTGCCTTTAGGACGACCAAGATGTGCACAAATTACAACTTTTGCACCATTGTTTTTAAGTTTTTCTATTGTCGGCATACTTTGTTGAATTCTAAAAGTATCCGTTATTTTACCATCTACTATTTGAACGTTAAAGTCGTCGCGTAATAGAACGAATTTTCCACGTACATCAATATTTTTAATTGTTCGTAATTCCATTTTTTATCCTTTCTTTTATTGGGCCGAAACTTTTTCTATAATGTATGTTTATACCATATTTATCAATCGCTAGCAAATGAGAAGCTGTCGGATACCCTGCGTTTTGATCCCAACCATATTCTGGGTATTGTTTAGCAAGATCATGCATAATTTTATCTCTGGTTTCTTTGGCTATTATAGACGCTGCCGCAATAGATAAGGATTGGGCGTCACCTTTTATAATAGGTTTACCTATTAAGTTGTCTGGCATTTTGTTCCCGTCTATTAGGCAAAACTGCGGTTTTGAAGGCAATTTGTCTACTGCTCGTTTCATCGCTAACATTGATGCCCATAAAATATTTAATTCATCAATTTCTTCAGGACTGCATTCCGCATAAGACCATATCGTATTTTGCGTAATCCATTCGTATGCTTTTGCTCGCATTTTTGGTGTCATTTGTTTAGAGTCTCGGATTATAACTGGAATTTCTACGCTTCGATTTGGAAATATTACAGCCGCTGCAATAACGGGACCGCATAGGGGACCACGACCCGCCTCATCAACACCAGCAACTATATCGTAACCGCTTTCTAATTCTAATGAAAAATTTGGTAATACTTTTTTCATATAAATAAAAAGATAACATTTTTTATAAATAAAGAAAATGTTTATTTATATTGACATACGATCCGCTATTTGTTTTTGAACATATTCATCTTCGCTATTATATAATGGCCATTCTGAATTAGCCAATTCTTGCATTGAAGTTAGAGGCTGATTTAATCTTGCTCTGTATAACCAAAGATTTGACATAACTCTTTTTATATAACTTCGCGTTTCGTAAGTTGGAAAACTTTCTATGTATAATAAAGGATCATATGTTTCAAAAGATTTTTCAAATTTTATTACTGTACCCATACCTGCATTATATGCTGCAAGCATTTTTATTATATTATTATTTATGTTTGGGTGATTAAGTAAATCTACAATATATTGCTGACCTAAAAACATATTATGTTCTGGATTGGACATATCTATATCAGATAAATTTACTTTGTTTTCTTTTGCAACTTTCTTCGCTGTATTCGGCATTATTTGCATTAAACCGTTTGCGCCCGCATTAGATTTTGCCGTTGTTCTGAATCCGCTTTCTTGTTTGGTTATGGCAAGTAAAAGCGCTCGATCTATTGACCAACCACCCATAGGTTCCCAATCGGGTAGCGGATATTGTGCAGAATATATTATGTTATCATCAATTTCTAAGATGCCCCTGTCTTGAATTAAACTTGCAGACTGTATGGAGACTCTTGGTAAACCATAAGCTAAAGCTATTGAATTTATTGCGTGAAGTTTTTTGTCGGATACTTTGGCGGTAATCATATATTTTAGATACATTTCTGCACGGTCTTTCTGACCAGTCTGTAATAATGCCAAAGCTTTTTTACCATATTTGTCTTCCTGTAGAACTACTATGTCCTCGTTTGTATAATCTTGTTCAAAAAATTCATACTTTGGCGTTCTTCCTAACATCATAGAAGATAATGCACCATAAAACGCCATAGGATGAGATGCTCCAATTTCCCAATATTCTTTAGCTTTACTACGGTTCCCACTTTCATATGCCGATCTCCCTGCCCAAAAAGCTGCTTCTGTTTTTCTTGCGTTATTAATCTGCTCTAATTTAAGTATCTGACTAAAATATTTCTCACTTTCGCTGAACTTTTCTTCCTTGAAATATAATAACCCCATAGACCATAAACCGTATTCTGATTTTGCATCCGAAGATATGAAACCCCATTTCTTTGCTAATTCAAATTCTCCGTTTGTATAATATATGTATGATAAACGACCGGCAAGTCTACCGTAATCAGACTCCGTAAGTTTTTTCTTAAAAGAAGCGTCTTCTAAAATTAATCTAGCTGTTTTCGTAGAACCGCTTCGTATGGCTTGTTTAAATTTCTTTATTTTATCGTTTGTAGTTCCAGTATATTTTTTTTCTGTCCATGTTTCAGATTGTGCCGTTTCTATTGATGCCCCACCGCTTATTGTACGAGGAATTTTTGCATTACGAACGTCGGTTTTTTTTATTTTTGCTAGTTTTACCATCCTTTCGGCACCAGGCATATCATAGTATTTATTCATCCAATCATTAATTTCCTTACCGCGTGTTCTATAGGTTTTTGATATGTAACGTTGGTATAGTACCTCATTCATTAATATAGGATCTGTGATTTGTTTTTGTAGCTTTTCTGCCGCACTTATTTCTTCTTCTGATTGTAATAAAAAAATCTGAGTATATAAAATTGAATCCGATTCATTTAGTACGTTTATATCTGGTAAATCTGCTGTATATGCAGATATGGGCAAAAAGATTGCTATTAAAAAAGTAAATATTTTTTTCATTTTTTAGAATAGTGATGTTTTTGGTAGTTGGCAGACTTCTGCATTTTCGTCCGCTTCCGGAATTTGATCAATTATTTTCTTAAAATCAGAGATTTTAGAAAATTTTCTGTATACAGACACAAAACGTATAAATGCAATAGGATCAAGATTTAACAGCGAATCCGAAACCATTTGACCAACCATTGTGCTACTAACTGTATCATCTGCGGTTTCTGTTTCTAACCTGCGGTGTATAGAAGTTACAAGTTTTTCTATTTGTTCGTCTCCGACTTCACGATTTCTGCAAGCCAATTTTATGCTGCGACGTAATTTCTCGCGGTCAAAAGCTTCTAATTTTCCGCTGTTTTTCCGAACCATTAGGTCGCGCATTTGTATCCTTTCAACAGTCGTAAATTTTGCACCACATTGATTACAAACCCTACGGCGCCGAATTATGGAATCTTCGGTGTCTGGTCTAGAGTCTGTAACGCGACTATCTGTAGAATTACAATATGGGCATCTCATATTGATATAATTTAGCAATCAAATCCGAAACTGTAAAGAAGAATTTACAGGTAATACTTTTTTGAAAAAAATCGTTTTTTTATAAAAATCAAGTGTTTTATTTATAAGTCTTGGCTTGAAGGTAACTTTTTAATAGGGCTTTTTTATGGTAAAATGTCTTTTAAGATTAGAGAGAGATGGAAAAGTTTTTAAATAAAATTTTAATAGGTGATTGCATTAATATTATGCGTGAAATCCCAGATGCTTCTGTTGATGCTGTTTTTGCGGATAGCCCCTATAATTTGCAGCTTGGTGAAAAAACTTTGTATAGACCGGAAGATCAAACTGCTGCACGTGCAGTTCGTGATGCTTGGGATACCTTTGAAAGTATGGAAGAATATGATGCTTTTACTCGTGCTTGGTTGGCTGAATGTAAGCGCGTTTTAAAACCAGACGGAGCAATGTGGGTTATCGGTAGTTACCATAATATCTTTCGCGTAGGAGCGATCCTGCAAGATTTAGGATTCTGGATTTTAAACGATATTGTATGGGTAAAAACGAATCCTATGCCCAACTTTCGTGGTACAAGATTTACGAATGCTCACGAAACTTTAATTTGGGCAACCCCACGAAAAACAGGTAAGTACACATTTAATTATGAAACTATGAAGCGGCTGAACGGTGGTAAGCAAATGCGTTCGGATTGGGATATAAATATTTGTTTAGGTGAAGAACGCGTGAAAGATGAAAATGGAAAAAGTCTACACAATACTCAGAAACCTATGGATTTATTAAGAAGGGTTATCCTTTCGTCTACAAAAGCAGGTGATGTAATACTAGACCCATTTGTCGGTAGCGGTACGACCGCAGCTGTTGCGAAAGAATTGGGGCGTAATTTTATAGGTATTGATAAAGAAGAAAGCTACGTCAATGCTGCACGTACACGCGTGGGAAATATTAAACCTATCGACTTGTCAGAAGTCGAAGTTACCATGCCGAAACGTGAAGAAGTCCGTGTCGCATTTAAAGAATTAATAGAAGCAGGGTTACTATATGTAGGGCAGACTTTAGTAAGTCCACGAGGTGAGCGAGTAATGATTACCCGTGATGGTATGTTAACACACTCTTTGCATGGCAAAGCATCAATTCATGTAATGGCCGCAAAATTACAACATTCTGTAAGTTATAATGGTTGGGATTATTGGTCCGCAGAAAAAAGAGACGGATCTTTAGTCCCAATAGACGAATTGCGTAAATATATTCGCGCTATAAAGCGAGATATGAAGAAAGCCGCGTAGAGTTTTTTTAACTTGTCGACTAAAGATACACTAGAAGAGTTTTTAGGTACTTAAAAACGTAAAAAAATCAAATTTTAACCTTTTTTACCTTTGTGATACACTTTTTTGTTTGGTCAAATAAGGCGGTTCTTGTATTTTTTTGTTTTGTACTTATATGTATGATAAATTCGCGAATCGGGTTTTTGTATGATATAGTTTTATGTATAAAAATAAGGATTGTGTTATGGCTTTAATACCTATGGTTATAGAGGAATCTCCCCGTGGGGAACGTTCTTTTGATATTTATTCAAGGTTATTACGTGATCGTATTGTTATGATAAATGGGCAGATTGAACCTACTATGGCGAATTCTGTGGTTGCCCAATTATTGTTTTTGGAATCAGAAAATCCAAATGCTGAAATTTCCGTATATATAAACTCTCCTGGTGGTGACGTTTCAGCGGGTTGGGCGATTATGGATACTATGCAATATATCAAAGCTCCGGTTTCTACTATTGGTATGGGATTGGTTGCTTCAATGGGGTCTGTATTATTGGCAGCCGGTGAAAAAGGTAAACGTTTTGTTTTGCCGAACACTCAAATAATGATCCATCAGCCTTTGGCTGGGGCAGAAGGTCAGATTACTGATATGGAAATTCGTATGACCCAGTATCAGAAAAATAAAAAAACTTTGATTAGACAAATGGCCGAGTTTACAGGACGTAAAGAAAAAGAATTATTTGACGCGATGGAGCGTGATAATTGGATGAATCCAGAAGAAGCAAAGAAATTCGGTTTGATTGATGGGGTTTTGAAAAGAAAATAATTTTGTCCGAATAATTTTGAGGAATAGATATGAGTGACGATAAAATTAAATCTACAGAAGAACAACAAAATGTGAATAATCCTCAGTTTTGTAGTTTTTGCGGTAAAGCCGTTTATGAAGTAAAAAAGTTAGTTAGCGGTCGTAACGTTTGTATCTGTGATGAGTGTATTAACTTATGTAATGATATAATGGCAGATGACGGTCGTACAGAAATGGATAAAGAAACGGTGAAATTACCTACGCCTCGTCAGATTTATAATTTTCTGAACGATTATATAATCGGGCAAGACGATGCGAAACGTACTTTGTCTGTTGCAGTTTATAATCATTATAAAAGACATAGCGTTGCGTCGAACTTAAAAGTAGAAATTCAGAAGTCAAATGTATTGTTAATAGGTTCTACAGGTACAGGTAAGACATTGTTTGCTCAGACTTTGGCACGTATATTAGATGTTCCGTTTGCAATTGCCGATGCGACTACTTTAACAGAAGCAGGTTATGTTGGTGATGACGTTGAAAGTGTTTTAACGCGTTTATTGCAGAATGCTAATTTTGACGTAGAAAGAGCTAGTCGTGGAATTATCTATATTGATGAAATTGATAAGATCTCAAGAAAATCTGAAAACCCGTCCTTGACCAGAGACGTTTCTGGTGAAGGGGTACAACAAGCTTTGTTAAAGTTGATAGAAGGGACAGTTGCTAATGTCCCCGCTGGTGGGGCAGGGCGTAAGCACCCAGGTGAAGCAACTGTTCAATTAGATACTAGCAAGATATTATTTATATGTGGTGGTGCGTTTGACGGTTTGAATAAGATAATCGGAGCTCGTACTAACGAACGCGCAGGGATTGGCTTTGGGGCAAATGTAGAATCTAAAAAAGAACGTGAAGCAAAAAATAATTTAGCGGATGTTCAACCAGAAGATTTAGTAAAGTTCGGTATAATCCCAGAATTAGTTGGTCGTTTACCGATTATAACTACGCTGAAAGATTTAGATGAAGACGCGCTGGTAAAGATTTTGATAGAACCCAAAAATGCAGTTGTAAAACAATTTGCGGCTATGTTAGAAATGGACGGTGTAAAGTTAACCATAAAAGAGGATGGTTTACGTGAAATCGCAAAAATGGCTGTTGCACGTAAAACGGGTGCGCGTGGATTGCGTAGCATATTGGAAAAACTGTTATTACAGCCTATGTTTGAAGCACCTGAAAAAGAAGATTTAGCGGAAATTATAATAGATAAAGATGTTGTTTTAGGTAAAAAACAGCCGATAGAAATACCAAAAGAAAAGAAAAAAGAAACAAAAAAAGCCGCATAAAAATAATTTATTGTAGCTTTTTATCGGTTTTCTAACATATTTTCTTTTAAAGATAATCAGTAAGATTTTTATTAATTGTCATTATAAATAAATTATTATGATAATGGTACTTATCTGGTTTTGTGCTAAGTAATTATTTTGTTTGTTGTATGCGTTATTAAAAATGCTGTTATTAAAATAGATTATTCTATTTAGAGCTAACTTATAGTTATTTGTACATACGTTTTTTAATAAGTTTTAAGGTACAAATTTTGTTTTTTACTTATTTTTATCAATTATATTTTAACTAGTATTAATTTTTTATTTGATAAGTTAAAAAATATCTCTAAAAATGGACTTTTTATTCTGGATGTTAAGTCAGATTACCGGAGAGTTTAGTAACTTGTAGGGCTCAATCTTGCAAGTTTCACGTTTTTATTAACTATCGTTTTGACCCGAGTGTTTTTTCAGACAGGGCAAAAAAATATCCCTATGTGGGATATTTTATTTCTGGTGGCCCTGGTCGGATTGCTCGCAAGCTCGCCAACGCGTAAGGTTCAAACTGCGCATAGCTTGTTTTCACCAACTATCGTTTCA
>CALXMZ010000041.1 GCA_944389645.1 uncultured Alphaproteobacteria bacterium | reverse complement strand
TCATTTCATTATATGTGCTTGCTACACATACGGTTGGTGTTATAAAAGCCACCAGAAAGCCAAAATAAGATGTTTTCATGATTAATATAATAGTTCTAATTACATTTGTCGTCAATTCAAAACAAGTAGGTAATTTAATTTTGATATTTTGAATATGTCTTTGAAGTTGATTTTAAATTTACCGACTAAAATTAATTTATTTTTATAAATCGCCAACAGTGTTATTTTTTTATCATATTTTATTTAAAACCGTTGTCGCATTGTGAATTCTGTGGACCATTTATCAAATTCTCGTTGCCATATATTTGAATCGCGTTTCATATAACTAAAAGTCAATGTAGGTACGAATCCCCAAATATCAAACTTATTATTTGATACTGATATTGCATATCGTTGCGTAATATTGTATTCTTTTATTTCTGTGAATCTATTGTTTTTTACAACCCAACGTGAATCCTTGTACTGTGTCAAATAAATAGATGGTTCCGCATAAAAGTAAAATCCCCAAGGTAATTCAGCCCCGATACCAATTCCGATAGATGGGCGTATGTTAGTATAAACTGGGTCAACGGTGTTTTCATAATCCAGACCACCACGTAAAATAACATTGGTACTGGCATTAAAAGCGTAAGAAATATATGTGTTTAATCCATAAATCTGCCCGTCTAGAAAGTCACCGTAATCATCGTAAAAGTTCGTCATAGTATGTAAAGATGCGCCACCAGAAAGACGTCTCGTAAAGTCGTAATTTAGTTCTAACTTTGCTCCATATGATGCGTAATAGGCATCCCAACCGTAAAAACGTCTTGCCATAACAGCAGCTAACCAGACATCGCCACGATCCCATACATAACGCGGACCGGTTGATCCGGAAAGATATAAATCATCATAATCATGTAGATTGTAAATATTGGTGTAAACGTTTGCATCTGATTTCCATCTCCAATTATTAGACAATTTAAATTCGTAATTACCCCCCAACGTTAGATTATAACCAATTGCAGATTCTGGGTTAGGTAATTGCCGGCACATTGGTCCGAATATCGTCATAACGCATTCTTCACCGCCGATTGAGTTATTAATATTGTTATCCGGTGCTGCGCCAAAGTTAAACCAGACATTCCAATTTTTATTTTGACGTACCAAATATCTATAATAGAACATCATCTGTTTTGCGGTGTCTGGTAAATCTTTCCCAGCCATCGCCAAACGCAGGTGGTGGTCTGCGCGGTACCATTGTTTTTTCTTCATATAGCATACAGCCAATTCAAAGCGAATGCGCGCCAAATCGGGTTGATCATCTAGTATCTTTTGAAAAATCTTGATTGCATTGTCTATATCACCACGACGTGCAGAAATCTGCCCCAACAAAAACCATCTTTCAATTTCAAGTTCTAAAATACCGGTTTTCGGAACGTTAGACAATATCATTTCGGCATTATCAAAATCTCCGTGTTCAACCATATCTCCTGCCAGCTGTATGGCCTGGGTGGTGGTCATGGTAATTTCGTGAGTTTTATTTGTTTCTGCCCAGGAAAAACTGGGCAGAATCAGACACATTAAAATTAATGCGATTTTTTTCATTTATATTAGTTGCGTTTACCACCAAACCCCAATGATACACTTACATTTCCGTTGGGATCTGGTTCCCAATGAGTTCCTACACCAGTTTCGTCCTCAATCGTTTTTAAACTCGGCGTAAACTGATATTTAACTAATCCGACAGCTTCACTTGGTTCATTGTCTTTACCATAGTATCCGACATACATGTTCATTCTTTCATATGTAACACCATTATTTGTTAGACTACCATTATCTGATAATAATGGTGCATTTGGGTCGGTATTTAAATGAAAGCGTTTATCGTTACCGCCATCGCCACCAATAATTTTGAATTGATTCGTACCATCAGCATTATGTATTGCTTGAATATTATACCAGTTTGTAAAATTTGCGGATAAAGTTTGTTTCCCATCGGGAGAAAAAACCAATGTCGCATTATCATCACGCAGACCACCTTCTATTGAAGGTTCATAGTGATTTTCGTCATTGCATGGACCATCACACCAGAAATACGTAACATCACCACGTGCCAAACCATTAAATATTATTTCACCATTTTGAGCCAATTCTGTCATTCGGTTAGCGTCTATTTCCTTCGTTTCGTAACCACCAGCAAAAGGGTCAAACGAAATGCCCCAATCACCACCTGCGGCACGTAAATCAGATTCTAAGACGCCGAAATCGGAATATTTTAATCCTAATTCTCTAGCGTAGCTAATATATTTTCTTGGGAATGAAAAGATCTGACCTTCATGTTCTATTTTTTCAACAAATGTATCGGTATCTGGAACACGTGGAATCGGTCCAATAGTGATTTCTGTATAATCATTTTCTAGACCTGCTGCTTCATCCATAATTTGTTGAGCGTCTGGATATTCCAGAGATACAATTTTACCAGTGTCATCAACATTAAATTTTAATCTGGTAATACGTCCAGCAGCAGTTGTATTAAACATCACATCTTTAAGGTTCATAACTTCTGTATTGCTTTTTAATGTTTCCAACGGAGCGTCAAAACTATTTTTGTCGCGCATTTCTAATATACGTCTTGCGGTCTCTGAGGCATCACCACCAACAAAGCAATACATATCATCCATCAATTTTAATGCGGCCTTGATTTTATTTCTATCATTGTTAAATTCAGCAATTATATCCTCTGCGCTTGTGTCTGGTTGGTTTAACCATGTTGCCATATTCACCAGTTCTGCTGCTTTATCATAATCCAGTTCGCCAGAATGACTTGATAGGAAGGCGCCACGTGTGGTTGCACCACGACCTGTGATGTTACCAAGCCCAACAGATTCTGCATCCGCTCCTAGTTTGTTTGAAACAAATAGGGTTACTTGATATTCGCTATTAGATATCATATTTGTAATTTTTGCATTACTGGATGCAATCGTATCTTCCTGAGGAACAAACGGTGTATCGGGTTTGTTCGGTATAGCGACTCCAGATCCACCGCTTCCACCACCACATGCGCTTAAAATACAAAGACTTGATAACAAAATAGAATTTTTTTTCATTTTCTGTCTCCTTTTTCTTGGGAAAAGTATCACATGTACCTAAAAATACAAGGTAAAAGATTTTTTATGCGTTATAAAACTCTTTGTTGTTTAATGATGTTTTTTTGTTTGTATACGTTTTGTGGTGCATCACCATAAGCAATGAAACGTCTAGACAAGGGGCGTTTTTTTTATATGCTTTTATACTGATAATTGGTCACATAAAAAGGAAATAAATGCAGGACAAATATAAAGTTATAACATTGTGTGGTTCAACTCAAATTAAAGATGTTTTTATACATGTACAAAAACGTTTATCTTTGGTGGGTAATATAGTTATTTTACCTGTGTTTTTTAATAAATCTGGTGATGAAGATATTTAAAAGAAAGATAGATATGGCGGATGAAATCTTCGTTATAAATGTTGGTGGGTATATTGGTAAAGCAACTAAATCCGAAATAGAATATGCCACAAAAATTGGAAGAAAAGTTGATTATTTAGAGAATTTACCGGAATCATAAAATATCATTTTTTATGCAAGTTCAGATTGCTTGACTTGATAGTTTAAAAATAGGATAGTTCTCCTATATAAAAGGAGAAGCAATGAAAAATTTTTTGCCTATTTTTACTATATTTTTAATTTTCACAACTGGTGCTTATGCAGCAGATTTAACACCTTATATTGGTTTAGGTTTTGTTGTTGATAAGGCAGGTACTTCTGCAAAACGTATGGGATATGATCCAAATTCAGCAGAGATGATTGTAAAAAATGGTGGCGGTGATATGGATTTTGATTCTGCAATCGCTGGTGAATTTACTGCTGGTATTAAGTATGGCAAATTGCGTGCAGAACTTGAATATGCTTTGCGTAGCGCATCTGAAGATAAATATGAATTGGTATCAAATGCTATGATGACAATTAACACATCAACATCTGTAAAGCATAATTCGTATTTATTTAATTTATATTATGATTTTGATTTAGAGAATACTAATTGGACGCCTTATGTTGGTGCTGGTATAGGTTTAGGTACTTATAATCAGTATGCAACAGTTGATATTACTTCTTCAATTCCGATGATAGGGAATAGACATATTGTTGGTGCGGATGATAAAAAGAAGGAATTTGAATGGCAGGTAGCTATTGGTACTGCATATAACTTTACAGAAAGTTGGGCTGCAGATATAGCATATCGCTTTAATTCATCTGATGTAGAGGGAGAA
The DNA here is from genome assembly GCA_944389645.1 of uncultured Alphaproteobacteria bacterium. GTDB lineage: Bacteria > Pseudomonadota > Alphaproteobacteria > Rs-D84 > Rs-D84 > Enterousia. The sequence goes on along the minus strand of CALXMZ010000041.1, from coordinate 19,566 downwards.
TTCGTATATGCTCATGAAGTAAAATTAGGGTTGCGTTATTCTTTTTAAAAATATACCCGCCGAAAGGCGGTTTTTTATAATTTTTTATTTGTTTATTCGCGCCAAATTACGGAATCAAAAAGAGAATTTATATTATTACGTAAATTATCATCATTAAAGAATTGATTGCGTTGCTCAGGAGTTGTTCCATGTTCATTGTCTTCAAAATGCGGAACATATTTTTGAATTGCTATTTTCTTTACTCCGCGTGAATGTAAATCTTGTGTAATTTCTAATAAATCTAACTTTGTTACGTGTCTTGGGTCGCATGTTATGCGAACTTCCATGTCTTTACCTGTATCCAGCCAAACACATAAACTTTTTATCATATGATCGTGCGCGATATTTTGACCGACCAATTCAGGATACTTATTCCTTGTCGCTTTATAATCTAGTCCAATCCAATCTACAATATCAGAAGCTTTTTTCAAAGTTTCTGGATAAAACCCATTTGTATGAAGACCGATATAAAAACCTAAATTTTTAACGCGACGCATATATTCTATAAGTGCGTCACCTTGCATTAAAGCCTCGCCACCGGAAAAGACGACAGCTTCTAATTTTCCGATGCGAGATTGTAACCACCCGAAAACTTTTTCTGAGTCGTATTCCCCGTCACCGACATTCAGTAAATGGGGGTTAGAACAATATGCACACCGCAGAGGACACCCAACAAGAAAGATGACTGCTGCCAATTTACCAGGATAGTCTATTGTTGTGAATGAAACTAAACCCCCAATCTGAATATCTCTCATAATATTATGCAGCTTTTTTCATTAATTCACAGTGTCTTTGACCAGCGCTTAAGCTATTTGCTTCTGTAAAAGTTTTTCTTTCACAGAATTCAGAATACTTGCCAATATTAAAATTAGATACTGGTCTGATAAAACCCATTGAACGAGAAAATACTTCACATTGTGTTCTTTGAGCGTTTTCTGTTGCTTGCATAATTTTTCCTCCCTTTCTTTTTTGTTTTTTTGTTTTGAAACTTTTTACTCTTTATTCTGGTTTGCAGCAATTTCTGCATCACATTTTGGGCAGAATTCGTGCTTGCCAGGTAGATAACCATGCTTTGGACAAATCGAGAATGTCGGTGTCAAAGTCATGTATGGAATCTTGTAGTTTTCAAATATTGTGCGAACAATCTTTTGTGCAGCTTCACCTGAAGATACCGGTTCACCCATATATAAATGCAACATAGTTCCACCCGTATACTTACGCTGGAATTCTTCTTGGTGTTCTAAAGCAACAAAAGGATCATCGGTATAGTTTACTGGTAACTGCGTAGAGTTCGTATAATAAGGTGCTTCTTTTGTCCCTGCTGTTATAATGTCAGGGAAGTTCTTTACGTCTGTTTTTGCAAAGCGGTAAGAGCATCCTTCCGCAGGTGTAGCCTCTAAGTTATATAAATTTCCTGTTTGTTCTTGGAAGTTAGCTAAATTCTCTCTTATAAAGTCCATCACATCCAAGACCAGTTTTTTCCCAAATGGTGTTGCGATATTATCTTTACCATTCGTAAAGTTTAGTACCATTTCATTTGCACCATTTACACCGATAGTAGAAAAATGATGATCCCAGTTACCTAAATAACGACGAGTAAATGGGTATAAGCCACGTTCCATATTTTTAGATATTATGCGACGTTTTATTTCTAATGAATCGCGTCCCATATCTAATAGACGTTTTAATTCCATAAATAAACCGTCTCTATCGCCCTTGTGAACATAACCAAGGCGAGCTAAATTAATTGTAACGACTCCTATAGACCCCGTCTTTTCTGCAGAACCGAATAACCCACCACCTCGTTTTAACAGCTCGCGTACGTCCAAACGTAATCTGCAGCACATAGAACGAACATCCGTTGGGTTCAAATCAGAATTTAAGAAATTCTGGAAATTAGGAATCCCATATTTTGCTGCTAAATCAAACAATGGTTTTACATTTGGATGATTCCAAGGAAAATCGTTTGTAATATTGTACGTAGGAATAGGGAATGTGAAAGGACGCCCTTGTGCATCACCTTCTGTCATAACTTCTAAGAAGGCTTTATTAATGATGTCCATTTCGTTTTGTAGATCACCATATTTAAAGTCAACTTGTTTACCGCCAATGAAAGGATGCTGATTTTTCAAATCTTCTGGGCAAGTCCAGTCGAATGTGAAGTTAATAAAGGGCGTTTGCGTTCCCCAACGACATGGCACGGCACAGTTGAATATTAAGGTTTGCATAGCATTCTTAACATCCGCATAAGATAAATTATCAATTCTTACATAAGGTGCCAAATACGTATCAACAGAAGAGAATGCTTGTGCACCAGCAAATTCATTTTGTAAAGTTCCCAGGAAGTTAACCATGTGTGAAATAGCGGTCGCCATGTGCTTTGCTGGTTCACATTGTAGGTACCCAGGAACACCATTAAAGCCCTCATATAATAACTCGCGCAACGACCAACCAGCACAATACCCTGTTAACCAACCAAGATCATGAATATGAATAGCAGCGTTTTTATGTGCGTCTGCGATTTCTTTTGGATATAAGTTCAACCAATATTCTGCAGTAACGCGTTCACTAGTACGTAATATCAAGCCCCCTATCGAATAACCGACGTTTGCGTTTTCTTTTACGCGCCAATTAGAACCACCGACATAACCCTCAATAACATCAACTGCATCTACATAAGAATTACGAATTTCGCTTCTTTTCTGACGGTATATTATATATGCTTCGGCCGTTTTGTATGCTTTCGTATCCATTAAAGTTTCGATTACTATATCTTGTATGGCTTCTACATTAGGCGTTTTATCTGTAAATTTTGCTTCCAGTTTCTCTAATACTGTCTGAGTAACTGCTGCAATTCGTTCTTCTGATATTTCTTTCGTAACTGCAACTGCTTTTTTTATGGCTTCAAAAATTTTTCTTGAATCGAATGGTACAGTTTCACCAGAACGTTTTTGAACTGCATTTAGTCTTGTGCTAAGTGTCAGAATAATCTGTATTTTGTTCTCTACCGCTTCATTAGACATAATAATAACTCCAATATTTCAAAAAAACACAATATATAGTAGTTGTTTTATTAATTCTATCACAATATATAGTTTGTGTAAAAAACTATCAACTAATAAAAACAAAAATTTTTTTATTTTTTTCTTTACTTTTAAAAAAGCTAGTTTTCTAAGTAATAGGAAGATATATGATTTATAAAACTAGACACTAAATAATTTTTTGTAATAGTAATATGATTGTTTATGTATAGAAAATGATTCGTTTTTATAAAAAATTACAAAATATAGTGATAAAAAATCGAATCAGTGACTATATATTGACAAAGTTTGTTTTTAGGTTTTTAGTCAATAAAAGGTTTAGGCGTTATGCTTTAAATTGGTATTTTTATTTTAAATAGGTTGTTTTTCCTGTTAAAAACGGTAATACTTACTAAAGTTTGAGTCGATGTTACTCAGAATTTTATACATAAAAAAAGAGAACTTAAATCATGATAAGAAATATATATGAAATGCTACAAGATGTGTGTTCTAAAAATAAGGATAGATTATTTTTTGTTAGACAAAATGAAACGTATTCTGATTTGTTAAAAAAAGTGAAACAGCGTGCGGTTTTATTGGTAAAAAAGTTCGGAATAAAAAAAGATGATACTGTGGCCATATTATCTGGTAATACGCCAGAATTTATAAAATCTTATTTCTCTATTACGGCTTTGGGAGCCAAAGTTTTAATGCTAGATACAGGTTTATCTGCAAATGAGCATTTAAATATGATGCAAATAACAAATTGTAAGCTTGTTCTTGCTCAGAAAGAATATTTTATAAGTGGTGGACCAGAGGTTTTTGATATTGAGTCTGATGACGATACAGATGAAAAAGAATTTTCTGCCGCTGATGCGGTTCGTGAAGATATTGCAATGTTATCATTTACTTCTGGTTCTACGGGTAAACCAAAAGTAGTTGGTTTAACGCATGATAATATTTTATCTTTAGGGCAGGGGGCTCTATTTTATAAGCAGGTTATACATCCTGGGTATACATTTTATGGTTTTCTACCTCTTTATCATATATATGGGGTAGTTATAAATATAATTGCACCTCTGGTATTAGAGGGAAAATTGTTATTGCAGCCTGTATTAAATCCTCGTGAATTTTTAAAAGATTTTCAGCAATATCATCCAGAGGTTATCCCAGCGGTACCACGTATATGGGAGGCGTTCTATAAAAAGATAGTAGAAGCCGCCAAAGAAAAACATGTTTATACGATTATGCGTATTGTAATTTATTTGCGCAGGATTCTGCGTACAATTGGATTGGGATGGGTCGTTCAGAAAGTAACGAAACCAGTTCACGATTTATTTGGTGGTAACACTAAAGTATTGGTATCTGCTGGGGCAACATTGAAACCGTCTATTAGAAATTTTTTTGAAAGTTTAGATTTTGTCGTAGGTGATTGTTACGGTTTAACAGAAACGACGGGACCTGCAAATTTTAATTTTGCTTTCCGTATGTCAGACGGTTCTATGCATTATGCTGGGCCATTACCAGGAAATGAAATAGAAATTCATAATCCGGATAAGCATGGAGTAGGTGAAATATGGGTTCGTGGTAATCTAGTTATGCCGGGTTATGTTGATAATGATGAAGCTAATTTGAATGCATTTGAAAATGGGTGGTTTAAAACTGGTGATTTAGGGAAATTAGATAAGTATGGTCGTTTAGTAGTAAAAGGTCGAAAAAAGCAGGTAATAGTTTTGGATAGTGGTAAAAATGTTTATCCAGATGAGTTGGAAGACTTATATTTACAGAATGAAGATATTTTATCTGCTGCTGTATTTGAGTATGTAATAAAAGGAAAAATAGTTCCTTTTGGGGTATTTCAAGTAAAACCGGGAACAAGTCTTGCAAAAGTTGCGATGTTAATAAAAGCCTCCAATTTAAAAATTGCTCCGTATAAATGGGTAAAACACTTTGCAATAACTGAAGAAGAACTACCGCAAACGTCCGCAAAAAAGATAAAGCATTTTGCCGTCCGAGAAATGTTGGAAAAAGGTGAGTTCTTAAAACAAGTATCTTAAGCACTAAAAAAATCCGGGTTTAACCGGATTTTTATTTACATACAGCGATATAAGGTGGTAAAGATTTTGATTGATCTATTTCTTTATCTCCACAATCTAAACAGTTAAATCTACGGTTTTGTGAATGTTTTTTGTCTAATGGTATATCGATACCTTTTATATCAGTTATTCTGGATGCATAAGAGTAACTAGGAAAACCGAAATAGAAAGCTCGTGAAGGTCCGCTACATTCTTTTGTGTTACCTGGGTAACATTTATTGTCATTTATTTTTGCTGGATCAGGTACACAAACTGATAAACAAGTATCTGGGTCAGTTAACATCGTTTCGCAGTCGGTGCAAGAAGTAGAAGGAATTCTTACAGTAGAACCGATTACGCCATAGACAGCGCCTTTTCTGACGTTATCACATTTTTTTATGGTTTCTGTTTCTGTTGGGTCTGCAACGCATTCCCACTCTAGTGTATTATAATTTAGTCTTGCGAGCATATTATCCGGGCAAAGTTTTTCTGGGAAAGGGTTAATGCATTCCCAAAGATTATCAACTAATACAGCTGTTTGCTGTTCTGCACATAATGGTTTTTTCGTTTCATCTGGTACACATTCTAACAAATCAGAATCCCAGATTGTATCACCACCGCAATCAGTTTTTGCGTTATATGGTATACATTGCCATCTGCTGAATTTATATGTTTTTACTGTACCAAGAGGGCAAACTATATCGTTTTCTTCGGGTGAAGCAAAAGAAGATTCTGAATCTGTTATTTCATATTGAGTAAGATATACCAGCTGACCAGCATTTAAATTTAGTTCTTTAATCATTGTTTCCGGAATTGTACGTGCAGCTGTTAACCCACCAGATATTATTTTACCGTCTAAAAATATACCGAAAGTACCTGCATCTGGGAAGTATTCTTCTAAAATATCTATCATTTTATTATAACTGCTTTCAGGAAGAATTTTTGTAAATGTAACAATATAACTAGAATCTGGTTTTTTGTTTCTAGTTATTTCGCATTCTGTTTTTCTGCCATTTTCGTTAAAACATATAAATTCACTTTTTATCTCATTTTGTTTAACGCATACGTCTTCAAAGTTCCCACCTTTTATTTGAGCGTTGTGCTTTGCCGCAACGCATTCGGCGATTGAGCGTAAGTCTGATTGAGTTATTGCATATTCAGTTTCTTGTTCTAGTACTTTCTGACTGGGGCTATTTATCATATAAAAACCCAACATAAGAACAGATATTAAAATCATTATAAAAATATTCATCATTCCCTCTTGCGATTTACTAAAAGTCTAGGTAATATAAGGGTAAAAAGCAATAGGAAAACGGGTTCGTTATGAAAAAATATTTATTATTTATGATAATACTTTGTTCTGGTTGTGGGTTTCAACCTATGTTTTCTGGGCAGGATACAGATATATATGTTGCACCGATAAGCGGTATTAATGGTATAGATTTACGAAATGGTTTGAATGCAAAATTTGGAGGGCAGAAAGATGAACATACCGCAAAATATAAATTGGTAGTTAATTTACAGGCTCCTGTAACTCAATACAAAGCGCTAGAGACGACGGGCGATGCAACATGGCAACAGATTATATTGAATGCAAGTTATGTATTAAGTTGTGACGGTAAAGAAATTGCTCGTGGTAAAGAATCTGCTTCTGAATCTTATAGTTTTGTACGTTATCTGGTTGCTGCTAATGCTTCATATAATAATGCGGTACAAAACACGATAAATGTATTAGCAGATAAAATCAGTACAAGAACGATTGCAGAAACATATAGTTATGAAAAAGAAAATGCAAATAAAAAATGAAATGGAAAGAAACTGATTTTAATACTGGTATAGATAACGTCAAATCCATTTTGATTTACGGTCAAGATGCAGGGCAAGTTGATGAGTTTTGTGATAAAGCGATAGAAAAGTTAGAAATCGAGAAAGATAATTTATTTGCTATAGATTCTGATGAGTTGCGGGAAAAGCAAGATGCTTTATTTGCGGAAAGTTGTAGCCCATCAATGTTTGGCGGTCGGAAAATGGTTATAATATCAAATGCCGGTGACGCTGATGCAAAACAAATTAGTGAACTTGTCTGTCACTCTGGTCTTTGCGCGACAGTAATAATTACAGCTGGTGATCTACGTGCAGGTGGTGGGTTGCGATCTTTATTTGAGTCTTCCGATACGCTGGCAGCTTTACCATGTTATACAGATGATGCGCGTTCGCTGGCAGTTTTGATTCGTAAAGAGTTATCAGCTGCTAACGGAATCCAGCAGATTACACCTGATGCTATGGCGTATATGACGTCTCATCTTGGTGAAGATAGGGGTATAACGCGAAGTTTTTTATCTAAAATTGCTTTATACGTTGACGACAAAAAAATAGTTGAGCTGGAAGACGTTGAAAAGTGTTTACCAGATACTGGTGCGGCAGACGTTGACGATTTTTTATATTCTTTAACGGCGGGGCATATACAAGCAACGATGATGGCTTTAGATAGGTTATTATATGATAACACAGAACCTAATATGTTAGTACGTTTATTAGGAATACACTTTAAAAAATTATTAACTGCAGTTGTTGATGGTCAATTACCTAAATTGTTCTGGAAATTTTCTGAAAAATTTAATTTAGCAATGAAAATATGGCCGGAACAAGAGATCGTTTCTGTGTTAGTTAGATTGAATGAGTTAGAAAAACAGTTAAGAATGACGGGAATGCCGGCAGAAATATTATTACGTGATTTTTCTTTAAAATTAGTAGTAAGAACGGCTAAACTGGCAGTAAAAAGAAGGAAATAAAATGCTATCGTCTGTTTATGCACCGAAAGATTTTAAAAGGTTAAAAGTAGTCGGGGATTTAGTTGCAAGGTGTTTTGATTATATAACACCTTATGTAAAGTCTGGTATATCAACAGGTGAAATAGATAGAATTGTTGCAGGGTTTCTTAAGGAAAACGGAGCAAGATCTTCAGATCTTGGGTATCATGGATACCCTAAAAGTATTTGTACATCTGTAAATGATGTGATTGTTCATGGTATTCCTAGCGATGAAGTGGTTTTAAAAGATGGTGATATTGTTAATGTTGATTTAACGGCGGAATATAAGGGTTTTCATGGTGATGCATCTAGAATGTTTATGATAGGTAATGTAAATTCAAAGGCCAGAGAGCTTGTCCAAACGTGTCAGGATGCACTAAACGCTGCAATAAGTATATGTGGACCGGGGGTACCTTTATCAGAGATAGGTAAAACAATTGAAAATGTTGTAAAACCGCATGGTTTTTCTATTTCCAGAGATTTTGTAGGTCATGGTATTGGTAAAGTTATGCACGACGACCCGCAAATTTGCCATTTTTACGACAAAGCATATGATAAGGTAAAAATGGTTCCCGGTTTAGTTTTTACTATTGAACCCATGATAAACATAGGTAGACCAGAGTGTAAGATAGATTCTGATGGTTGGACAGCCAGAACAATTGATGGTAGTTTATCTGCTCAGTGGGAGCACACAATTGGTATTACAGAAGATGGGGTCATAATATTTACGGAAAGACAATTGTAAAGGTTACTTGGTGAAAGCGAAAGACGAATCTTTTTTCTTAGGTCATAGAGAAAGACTGCGTCAGAAGTTCTTGGATAATAAACTTACAGATTATGAGATGCTTGAATTGTTGTTAAGTTTTGTAATTCCAAGGCGAGATGTAAGACCTTTAGCTCGCGGTTTGATCGGGCACTTTGGAGGTATTTATCAGGTATTGACGGCTTCTTTTAATGATTTAATTCGATACAAAGGCGTCGGGAAAAACACAGCGATTTTTATTAAAGCGATGCACCAAGTTATGATTTCTGGTTATAAATCTTGTCTGGACAAAAGACCTATATTTCATAACGATAAAATACTATCAAACTATTGTATGTTATTGTTGGGTGGCAAAAATATTGAGGAATTTCATATATTATATTTAAATGTAGATAGAAGATTATTATTAGATGATCTGCACAGTAGTGGAACAATTGATTGGGCTGCTGTATATCCGCGAGAAATAGTAAAACGAGCCTTGGACTTGAACGCAAAATATATAGTTTTATTACATAATCATCCGACGCCTAATGTGTCATTTTCTAGTGATGATATAGAAGTTACGACAAAAATTCAAGAAATGCTGTTGCCGCTAGAAATAGAGTTGCATGATCATTACGTTGTTTCTGGTAGTATAATTTATTCTGCGCGTAACATGTTTTTATTAAAATAATTCTGACACATCACATATTTCCTGCATTTTTTCTTCGTTTGAAGGTATTAATTTACCGTTAGCAAATTTGTAGGTCGTTTTATATGCTGTAGTAGGTGTATTCCACGTGTCCTCCCATTTTCTGGATATTTTTATTACTTGGAAAGTAGGTTTAAATTGAAATTGCAGTTTTTGTAGAGAGCATTCTGTCCCTTCTGTTGTTCTGAACCCATCTGGTGTTATATTTATATAAGAACCGTTTTTATTTAGTTCTATTTTGTAATCGTAGAAAAAGTGAGCTGTTCCATTTTCATTTTTTGTTTTTGTTATACGGTCTTTGAAGCCGTCTCCGTCTAAATCGATTTCAAAGATTTCTTTTGAAGAAATTCCTTCTCCGAATTCGTCCAATTCGTAATGTTCGGCGAATAAAGGATTTTTTAGACCATCTGTAAAAGTGTAACTCGTCGATTTTAATTGTTGGGCTGAAGTCGGAGATTCTATCCCGAGTCCTTTTTCTACTTTTGGTGGTTTCTTAGCAACTAGAAAATAAACTAATACGCTTATTATAACCAACATTAAAATTAATAGAATGGTTAAAGTAGTAGAACCTTGGTTATTTTTATGTTTTGAAATTATTTGCATCGTTTCCTCTTTAGTTTTGTATTATGGTTCCTGTTTTCCAACCTTCTATTTGTTTTATTGCATTAGCAACACGGGATAATTCTATATCATTTAGATCACTCATTCTTTTATTTATTGATAAACCCGTTAATTTTTGTATTTGTCTATGGTAAGCGTTTGTATCGTTCTCACTAGGTGGAGCATATCTACTTATAGCACCTGCTATAGTTAATTTATTATAATTTTTACTACGTAATAACTCATAAATAGCCTTCATGCCTGTTTCTTCGTCTGGGAAAACGGCAAAACCTCCGGCTTCACCTATCGCCCCCATATTTTTAGCGAATTCAGAATATCTTATATTCCCTGGGTTCATATTACGCCAAGCTCTGCTGCCGCCCGTTCTTTTATGAGCTGTACCGTTTACGTTAAAATATATAACATCTTTTCCTGATTCTTTGGCTGATTTGAGCTTGTTTGATGTAGTTCGAGATCCAAGAAAATTTGTTCCTATAGATACTTCAACCTCTTCTGGAACATCGGGTACCATTAACGGTGATTCAGAGTATGTTTGTTCGTGTGGTAGAACATCCATTGTATTTTCGTATTCTTTTACGCCTGAATCGTATATATTAATTTCTTCATATAAATCATCACCGTTTTTTTTGCTTAATTCTAAATTTCTTGTATTAATAAGTTCGTTGACTTCATTAATGGAGACTTTTATAGTACGGCAACCTTTAGCAAATAAATCATCGCCCCATATCATGTTGACAATAGGAATGATCGCGGATAGTACGCCGAACATAATTATTAAATTACGTAAATTTGAGAATATTTCTATTTTTATTCCTCTGATTAACGAAATTGCCCAACCAAATAGTAATAAACCAGTTATACATGTTATAGCAAGCCAAGCATATTCAATAAAAGTTTCAAAACTTCGTAATATACAAGAAGGATCTTCTAAATATATGAAAGACTCATCCGTCCCTAAAATATAGAAACCAGAATTTTTTAATAACCTAAGAATCGTTTGTATTTCCATTTATTTTCATTTCTGATTATTTTTTCGAAGCTGTATTCGTGAAAAAACCAGGAATTGAGAAATCGTCATCATTTGCAGCAATACCGGCCCAACCGAATAAATCACCCATTAAACCGTTGTCTTCACGTTTTGCTTTCTTAAATGGCAATATGTTTTTAAGTTTTCCTATTTTGCTATGGTTTTCTATTTTTTTCTCTGGCTGAATTTTATCTGCGTTTTCTGCAAACTCTGTGGCTAATTGTTCTAACGTTGCATCAGACGAGCTGTCGGATTCGTGTTCGTCGAGAATTTCTATTTCAACCTGATCTTCTGTGATACTTGTTTGATCTTCAATAACATCTTCTCGTAAAGGGGTCATGCTTTCTAGAAGCTGTTCTAGTGTCTTTTCAATTGGTTCGTTTGGGGCTTCATCTGTTACCATATCTTCGATAGTAACAACTTGAGCATTAATCTCATTTTTTTCTTCTTTTACAGATTGAACGTCTTGTTCTATATCTTCGACCGTGTCGTTAGTTACAGAAGATGTATCTGTATTGTTTATAGCATTATCTAAATAGTCAGGATCCGCATCTGCAGAATCAGAATTTATATTTTCCTCATTTTCAGAACTTTCTTCTTTTTTTGCTGACAATATAGATAGAATTGGAATAATTTTTTCCTCTTTTACATTTTTGGTGGGGGTTATAGTGTCTGGTATATTTTCTTTTTCTACTATTTGTTTTTTCTCGCTTTTAAGTTTTTTTGCGAGTTCTTTTCGTTCTGTTTCTAAATCATAAGTTTTGTTTTTTATAGATTTTTTTTGCTTTTTCTCAACTGGTTCAACTTCTGTAATTTCATGATCTAAGCTTTCTTGGTTGGTAATATCCGAATTTTCTATAATTTGCTTTTCTTTCATTTCTGTAAATTGATCTGTGGCAAAAACGTCATCATTGTCAACGGGAACACCGAATAAGACAGTATCATTACTAAGACCTAAAGTGTTTCTAACTTCATCAAAAGCAGATTTAATATCCGTCATATCAAAGAATTCATTCCCAGAAATATAGATAATTTTTGTTTTCATATACCAACACCCCCAATTAATTATCACATTATATCACATTTTAGTGTTGAACGCATATAAAAAATATCTTAAACTAAAAGACATGGTTGATATAAAACAGCAAATATTTCAGGAATTAACGGCTTTGGAGGATGCTACGTCCAAGTTGCGCGCAACCGCTGTAAATGCCGGTAAACAAACGGACTTAGAAGTTGCAATTCTGACAGAGCAGGTTAAAAATCTTCGTGAAAAGAACGCGAAAGCTACTGATATTATAAATCAGTCAATAACAATATTAAAGAAGTTGAAATGAGCGTAGTTTCTATACCGATTGTTAATAAAAATTACCCTATGGGTTGTGAAGACGGGCAGGAAGCTCGCCTGATAGAGCTGGGGAAAATGGTTGATGTTAGAGCAAGGGAAATTTTAGATAAAATAGGTCCGTTACAAGAAAATGCGTTGCTTGCTACGTTGTGTATTGTATTGGCAGACGAGGTTAACAATAAGTCTGTTTCACCTATATCTGATGCGGATTTAAAAGAAATATTGGCAAGAATAAAAGAAATAAAAAACAAAATAATTTAAAAACGTGGAAATACCCACGTTTTTAATCTTTTACATTGTTTTTTGGTTAAAATTATTGATTTTCTGGTTTTGTAATAAAACGAAAGTTTGTAGGGTATCACTGTAATTTTTTTCTTTAGTAGTAATTAAAGTTTCTTTACCCTTTTTCCAGCCTTCTATAATTTTAATGGCAAAAACTACTTTAACCATTTGACTATCTGTTAAATCTGATATTCTGGTATTAATAGGTATACCAGTCATTCTTCTTAACATATTTTTATAATTTTCTGTATCATTTTCATGGGGTGGAGCATATTTAAATATTGCTTGGGCAATTGTAAGTTTATTGTATTTATCAGATTTTAATAAAGAAGCGATAGCTTTTTTACCTGTGTCTTCGTCTGGGAATACAGCAAAACCACCGGCTTTACCGATTGCTCCTTGTTTTCTTGCAAAATCGGAATATCTTATACAACCAGGGTTATTATTACGCCATGCGCGTGTACCACCACTACGTTTTAGTTTATTGCCGTCAGATAATGTATATACAACATCGTAATTTTGAGCATTTGCATTGATAGGTTTTATTATTTGGTTGGTTATATGTGAGTTTACATTTTGTGGTAACATAGTATCTATATTAATGGGTTGAAATTTGATTTGATCATGTTCTACTTCATTAGATTCCATTTTGTTACCGAAGCCTAATATCATAAATGTACCCGTTATAAAATAGGGAATTTTGCGTTTTAAGTTCATATTTTTCCTCCTTTGCAATCAAACTGACCCACCGGTAGGTAACCGTTGAGCTTAAAGTTAAGTTAATTTTTTTTTGATTGGTTCGTTACAATAGAGCAATTTGTAACGTACATTCAGACTTTAAAAAAAAGCCCCGACTTACCATGACACTTTTTGGCAGCCCGCCCTTATTCAGGGAACCAAAGTTTGTATATACATATAATATAAAGAAAAATAAATTCAAGTAAAAAATATAAAGAATTTTAATTTTTTTTGAAATGAGTTTAAAAATTTGTAAATCGGGTATTTTTTCTGTTGTTATTTTTTTATAAATGTTTTAATTTTTTCTTGTCATGAGTAAAGAAATTATTGAAAAAATAGATTCTCAGCAGTTATCAGAAGCGTTATCTGAACGCTATTTGTCTTATGCGGTTAGTACGATAGTATCACGGGCGTTACCAGATGTCAGAGACGGTTTAAAACCGGTTCATCGAAGAATTTTATATTCTATGTTACGTCAGAAACTGTCACCGAATGCAGCATTTCGTAAATGTGCAACTGTCGTTGGTGATGTATTAGGGCACTATCACCCCCATGGTGATTCTTCTGTATATGATGCGATGGTTAGATTGGCGCAGGATTTCTCGGTTCGTTACCCATTAATTGATGGGCAGGGTAATTTCGGAAATATAGATGGTGACCCGCAAGCAGCATATCGTTATACAGAATCTAAGATGACCGATGCAGCTATGCTTATTATGGAAGGTATAGATGAAGATAGCGTCGATATGATGCCAAATTTTGATGGTACTACGTTTGAACCCGTAGTTATGCCAGGGGCCTTCCCCAATTTATTGGCAAATGGTGGTATGGGGATAGCTGTTGGTATGGCAACAAATATACCGACGCATAATGTAGCAGAAGTTTGTGATGCCTTATCTTTGGTTGTAGATAATCCGGATGCAACTACAATTCAGATTATGAAGAAGATGATAGGGCCGGATTTCCCAACTGGTGGCGTGTTAATAGATTCTTTTGATACCATTGTAAAGAATTATGATACTGGACGCGGTGCTTTTCGTATTAGAGCAAAGTGGGAAGTGGAAAAACTTGACCGTGGTGCAGAACAGGTAGTCATAACAGAGATACCATACGGAATTATAAAATCTAAATTAGTAGAACAAATTGCAAGTTTAATTGACGCGAAAAAATTACCATTAGTTGATGATATTTCTGATGAATCAACAACTGATGTTAGAATTGTTATAACACCGAAAAGTCGTAACGTTCCTGCTGATAAGATGATGGCACACTTATTTGCGATGACAGATTTAGAATATAAGTTCAATATGAACTTTAACGTGATTGATTCAAAAGGTGCGCCGAAAGTAATGGGTATCGGTGATGTGTTGCGGGAATTTATTACGCATCAGAAAAATGTATTAATACGTAGAACGAATTGGCGCTTAGGCAATATTGCGCGAAGACTGGAAATCTTGGGAGGGTTATTAATTGTATATTTAAATTTGGATAGGGTGATAGAGATAATCCGTAACGAAGATGACCCGAAGACAGTTTTAATCGCAGAGTTTAATTTAACAGACATTCAAGTAGAAGCAATTTTAAATACTCGGTTGCGTTCTTTGCGTAAATTGGAAGAAATGGAAATTAGACGTGAAGATGCAGAGTTATTAGCAGAGCAGAAACAATTGCAAGAATTACTTGCAAGTGAAGATATGCAGAATGAACAATTAAAAGCTTGGTTTTTAGATATAAAAAAACGTTATGATAAAAAAACTTTATTAGGACGTCGTAGAACTCAATGGATACCGCAGACGGAAGAAATTCTTATTGATACAGATGAGTTTATAGAAAAAGAACCATTGACAGTTATTATATCTACAATGGGATGGATTAGGGCTGCAAAAGGGCATTTAGATTTAAATAATTTAGATTTAAAATTTAAAGAGGGTGATGAACTTCAATTTGCGTTTCATGCTATGTCTACAGATAAGATAAATTTGTTTGCAAATAGCGGTAAGATGTTTACTCTTCCTGCAAATGATTTGCCTTCTGCACGTGGGTTCGGTGAATCTGTAAGAATGATGGTAGATATAGGGGCAGATGATAACATTGTATGTGCATTTGTTTTGGACTTTTCTATGAAATATTTACTTGTTGGTCGACACGGTACAGGTTTTATAGCGTCTGGTGAAAATTGTTTGTCGCAAACGCGCACTGGAAAACAAGTAATGAATACAGATGCAAAGAACCCCGCCGTTATGTGTGTTCCGGTTTCAGGTGATTATGTGGCTATGTCTGGTTCGAATGATAAGTTATTAATATTCTCTACGTCAGAAATACCAGAAATGACTCGTGGTAAAGGTGTAATATTGCAGAAATATAACGCGGAAAGAACATATGTTTTGGATGTAATGTTCTTTAATGCGTCAGATGGTTTTGGTTGGACTACTGGTCGCGGAACAACAAAGTTAGATGATTGGCAACCATGGGTAGGTAAACGTGCTTCTCAGGGACGTACGATTCCTGTAGGTTTTCCTCGTAGCGGTAAATTTGGTAAATAATCGAATTTTTTAGTCATTAAGAAAAAAGTCCTTGTAATGCGAGGACAATGTTTATACAATCCAAATTATAAATGATAAGAAAAAAGAAAAGGATAGGATGATACCATTTTCCTTTTTTGTATTTAGTTTTCCTCTAAGTTTTTTATGATATTTAATTTTTGGGGGTAGAAATGAAAAAAATCTTTTTTATGACGCTATCAATGGTTTTATTATGTGGGTGTATGAAAGATGATGGAATTTCAAATTATAGTTTAGGAAGCAGTCATTTTGTTCCGTATCCTACTAACCCCAAAAAAGAATTTTCAAATTCATCTGCTACGCAAAATGATTTATTAACAAGTTTAAATACAAGAAATGAAAAACAAGTTTCGGAATATATATCATATCGTTTAAATGAATGGGACGATTTTAACCCTAATATAGGGAAAGATATAAGTAAACTTGATATAGCAGATGCTGCGCTATGGTTGACTGATGTAAATAAAACAGAAACAGAAATTCAAGAAGAATTTATTGATAAAGAAGATTTATTTCATATGGCAGTATATGTAATAGATAATAGACTTGACCGTTGTTTTAACAGTGGTATAAACTCTGTAAAATGTTTTATAAATTGGCGTGATGATTATTCTGAAGATTTTAATGAGATAGCTGATGAAATAAAGACTAATGCAGTTTTAATTACGGCCAATAATGCTTTAATAAAAGAGTTAAATAACGAGCAGTTAAAATTTACTATTAATGAAGATGGGTTAATTACGGGAATAACCTTAATTGATGGGACGTTGGATGAGGAAGAAAATTTTTTGTTCAAAGAAGGAGATAAAAATTTTGTTTATATAGATAAAATTGATTCAGAAACTAATACATACGATAAAAAAATATTAACATATTCTTCAGTTGGTAAAGAAATTGGTTTAACGTATTCTGATTTTGGTTCATATACAGTAAAAACAGAAGTATATGATCTTGATAAACAAGATGTGCTAACATCTGATCTGGAAAAATCTTCTTTATTTGCCGGTGGGTATGAGGCATATAAAATGTCTGAAGATAAAATTAAAGATTCTATAAGTTCTGATATTGATTTTAGCGGTATTGCAGTTGGGCGGGTAACAAATTCAGAAGGCAAAGAATTTACGACGTTTGATAATAATGCAAAATTATCGTTTAGTAAATATACAGGAGAATCGAATTTTTTTGTTAATTTTAATAATTGGTATACTGTATCTGTTAGCAAGGATATGAATGCAACAGAAGCAGATATTAGTTTTTATAATTATATGGGGTTGAGTGATTTTAAATTACCTGACGATGTTACAAGCGGTAAGGCGAACATGGAAGTCGGTTATTACGGGGCCAATCCTGAAACTGGTATACCGACGGAAGCGACCGGTTTAATACAGTTTTCTGATCCAAGTGGTATAAATTTAGGTGTTACATTCGGTGTGAATTGACTTTGAAGAAAGTGATATTTTTCTTGTTTTTATTAATCACCTCTTCTTTGACATTGGTCTAGAGCCTAAAATCAAATATTCTTAATGTTTCTTCATAGTTTATTGTATCTGCAGTTGATGCGCTTAAGGTTGTATCTAAATTAGCTAAAGCAGAAAATATTCTGATAAAAATCCCGGCTTTAAATTCTGGCTTGTTATAATTAGAAATGCAGTTTTTATTAGATAGGTTAATTGCTTTATGTGAAGATTTTGAAACTGTTATACAAATATATCGTTTTATTTTGGATTACCAACCTTCATTAGCAAGAGTTATGATATGTTATACAAAGATAGAATAATGTTGCAATGTTGACTATCAATTATGTTTAGCTATGTCATCTAACGATTTATCAAATGATATAATACAAGATACAATTTTTTATTCATAAGAATAAAAATTGGAATATAGGGTTTAATTTTGGGTTTGATACAGATAATAATGTTAATAATGCAAATGGTGGTCAAGAATATATCGTTACAATATTAGGGATTTTGTATAGTAATTTAATAACACTAGAATTAGCAGTTGGTATAAAAATTTAATTTGTAATTGATTATGATTTAAAATATCAAGTCAATGTCGATAGGAGTTTGAATTTGCTATTTATTCTAATTTTTACGATTTTATATGATTATGATGATTTATATTTGTCTTTTAGTAATGCTATATGATCAAAAGGGGGGCAGGTTTTTAGGCTTTGCATTACATAGGTGTATGGGGTGCAAGGATATAATTTATTTAGTAGAATAGGGTTGTCTACAAATTATGATTTTACAAATAAAATTTCTTTAAGTTTTTCTATATTATATACAGATAATGTTTATGTGGGTTATGGTGAGCATGAAATATAGTGATATATATTTTAGAAAATTTAATTTATTATACCCCATTTTCTCAAATCTTTATATGATTATACGTAGCGGTATTGTGGTTTAATAAGCAATATCTTCGTCGTATTCTTATTGGATGCCTAATTTTAGCGTTGGTATAGGAATAGAGTTATCATATTGTTGTAATATTTATTTGGAACCTTATTTTTATTGGTAGTTTTATGATGTGCTTCAATGGGGTGCGAAAGATGAGGCTTCTACCCGAAGTACAGAGAATGATTTTTCCGTTTTTATTTATTGTTCGTATCAAATGATAATTTTAGGTTTATAGATTTTGTACCGACAATTCTTTTTATTTATACTCGTCAAGATTTAAATATGGGGCAACGAGAATACGATTGCAGGATTTATCTATAAGATTTTAAAAAGTGTACATATAAAAACCAGCATCATTTAGATGCTGGTTAACAATTTATAACTAATTGATTAATGAGGCATTTTTGCTTCTGTCATGACCACATGTTTGCGCAATTTTGGGTCGTATTTGCGGAATTTCATTTTGCCAGCAGTATTTTCTGACTTTGTATTTTTTGTAGTTGTGTAGAAATAGCCAGTTTCTTTGTTTTCTAGCTTTACAACTTCTTTGCTGCCTTTTTTAGATGCCATTTTTTCTACCTTTTATTATTCTTTTGGGGATTTTAGGTTAAATTTTACTGGAAATCAAGTAAATTTTATAATAATATACAAAAACACGTTCGGTTAATGTACATAATGCGGGTATGGCGACTACGAAGCGAAGCGTAGTGCCGCCGTGCTTAAAAGTTCGTGCTTGTACATAATGCGGGTATGGCGACTACGAAGCGAAGCGTAGTGCCGCCGTGCTTAAAAGTTCGTGCTTGTACATAATGCGGGTATGGCGAAATTGGTAGACGCGCTGGATTTAGGTTCCAGTGGGGCAACCCATCAGAGTTCGAGTCTCTGTACCCGCACCAAAAATTCTTCCAAAATTTTTAATATACTGGGTAATTTCTTGGGAAAGACTGGTCTGGTTTTGCCAGGTCTGATTTTACACCGCATGCAGAAACAGCAAGGGTTGCGATTAGTAAAAATCCCATAAATAATTTTTTCATGTATTTAATTATAACTATTAGTTTATGTGTGTCAATTTTTTGATGATAAATCGGATTTCTATCCTGTGTTATATATTCTGATTATGGTCTATTCTTCTTTTGTACATAACAAAAGGAGAGATGTCATGTATCACAGTAATGGAAATTACGAG
>CALXMZ010000040.1 GCA_944389645.1 uncultured Alphaproteobacteria bacterium | reverse complement strand
TTGCTGTCTTTTGTTGCTTTAATGTATTCTCATATGCTGTACAATCAGATTTTATCTGTTGACTATACATTAACTCTAACATTGACAATTCATTTGAACATTCCGGAATCTGTGCAACACATATATCTCTTGCCGCTATATATAAGCTATCACCTTCTTTACCTTCTATCGGACTATTTATACTATCCGTATCAAAAATATCTTCTTCATAAAGATAACTCGTATCCCATAAACTTAAATCTAATGAATTCTTAGAATTTTGATCTTTTGGATTCAAAATGGAATCTGCAACAGCAGTTGCATTCGCTATTGCTGCATCTGCCGCATCCCCCATTTCTATCCTTTCAACACCGAAAGTAGCCATCTGGTAAGATTGTTCATCTAATTTTTCAATAGCAGCCAAAATCTCATCAAATTCTGCATTTTTATCACTACAAATACAGCGCCCACCAGAATCATTATCCAACATACAGAAAGAATCCATACAACCCATATATTTCTGACGACACGCTTCGCTAACAATGATATTTTCTGCCGCCGTAGCAACTTTTGTTCCTGTTCCTATTACTTTCTGTGTAGAAGCTGCACGTGCAGTAACCGAAGGAGTACTTGTTGAAGAAGAAGTCGTTGAACCGCGACTAACAGTAGTTCTTCCGGCTGTTGCAGATCGTGCAGAAACAGCGGGCGTTACCGTCTGTGTCGCGCTACGCGCAGTTGTAGCACTTCTTGCAGTAACCCCACTTGAACGGATATTAGTAGAAGTAGTCTGTGTTGATGACGTTGCACTTCCACGCCTTTGCTGTGGAGCCGCTGCTTCAACATTAAACACAACACTTAATAAAAATACAGAAAACAACAACCACTTTTTCATACAGAATCCCTTCAACATTTATATAATTCTATCACATATTGAGATTTTATTAAAAGACTTTTTTTATATTTATGCTCACAAAAACACAATTTTATAAAAATATTGACATATTATACTTTTGTATTATATTATTTAATGATAAAAAATATATAAAAGATACAGAAAATGCAAACTAATAAACATAAAATTAACAATTATGAAAGAGCTTTAAGAAAAATAGCAGTCGAGAGACTTTATATTAACCCTGCTTTTTTTTCTCAGTTTTCATTGGCATATATTGCAACCAATGAAAATATCCGATATGAAATAGGACTAACAGAGACAAACAAAAAAAGCATTCTTACTATTGCGGGAAGTGGTGACCAACCTATATTTTATTCTTTAAATGGCGCAAAAGACATAGATACGTTTGATATATCATTTTGTTCAAAAGTAATAATGGACATAAAATCGATAGCTTTAAAAACACTAACACGAGACCAATACATACAACTACTAAAAAAACTATATAAAAGCAAAGACATACAATCTGTCATATACATGGATAAAATAGTAACAGAAATACCAAATGACACCAAATATTTTCTAGAGAAAACTAATAAATCAACAATATTTAAACACCCTTCATTTGATATTGAAGATTCTTCAACTGGATCGATGCTGACGGTAGAAGAATTTGAAAAAGCAAAAAAAACTATAAATTCTCCTTTTAATTTTATATGGACAGATATAAAAAACTTACACAAAAAACTAGAAAAACAATACGATATCATAAATTTATCTAATTTGTTTGATTATAAGAAACCTGAAACAATATATAACACTATACAAAATTTAAAAGATTATATAAAAATTGGGGGACATATAATAGTATCGACAGAAGTAGAATCATTTAAACTAAAACCAGATCATTTTATTCAACCATTTAATAAATTAAAGAAAGAAACCGACGATATTAATATCATAAAAAAAGAAGAAAAAACATCTAAAACTATAGTTTTTATGATTCAAAGGACAAAATAAAAGTACCCGTTCTGGGTACTTTTTAATAAATATATATACATTACTTTGATGCTTTAGTCGCTTTTTTTACTTTTTCTTTTTTTTCAGATTCTGATTTTTCTGATTTTGATTTTTTCTCTGATTTAACAGTCTTTTTTGAATCGGCAGTCTTCTCATCATTAGGAACTTCTTTTTCAGTTTCTTCTGCGACCTTTTTTATCACCTTTTTAGCATTTTCATCACGATCAACTAATTCTATGATGGCCATAGGTGCAGCATCACCATAACGAAAGCCAGCTTTCAAAACGCGAGTATACCCACCAGGGCGTTTTGCATAACGAGGTCCCAAAACAGTAAATAACTTTTTTACTGTCGCTGCAGAATCGTTACCTAATTCACTTGCGGTCAAACGACGATTAGCTACTGTATCAACCTTTGCGCGAGTAATCAATTTTTCTACTACGCTACGCAAATCTTTTGCTTTCGGCAAAGTCGTTTTAATTTGTTCTTTTTCAATTAAATTTTTCGCCAGACCAATAAACAAAGCCTTGCGAGCATTTGTATCGCGATTAAATGTGCGACCTGTTTTCATATGTCTCATTGATTACTCCTTTATTTTTCTGCCCCAGTTTTCACTGGGGATTTACGAGACTTCTTAACCTGAAAAATTTTTCAGAATTAAGAATTTACTTTTGTCTTGTTTCTTCTCCAAAGAAAATCATTCTCAAAACCTGAGCAAGAAGATTATTACTCTGAAAAAAATTTTCTTTTTTTTGCTTATTTGTTTCTATTTTTTTCATTTATAATCCCTTAATTACTTATAAGGATCTTCATATTTTTTTGCCAATTCTGCGATATTTTCCGGTGGCCACCCAGGTACCTCCATACCTAAACTTAAACCCATTGCTTCCAATTGGATTTTAATTTCATTCAAAGACTTACGACCGAAGTTAGGCGTTTTAAGCATATCAGATTCTGTCTTTTGTACCAACTCACCCAACCAATTGATCTTATCGTTCTTCAAGCAATTATTTGCACGAACGGATAATTCCAATTCGTCAACATGCTTCAACAATTTCGGATCAAACGGCAAAGCATCTTTTGCTTTTTCTTCCTCTGTCGGTGCATTAATCTGAGCAGGATCTTCAAAGTTTATAAATACAACCAATTGATCCGTCAAAATACGTGCTGCAAAAGCAATTGCATCTTCTGGAGAAACAGAACCATTTGTTTTAACAGTTAACTCTAACTTATCATAATCCGTTGACTGCCCAACGCGAGTTTCTGAAACCGCTGACGCAACATTTAAAATCGGAGAAAATATAGAATCTACTGGAATAACCCCTAATGGTAAACCTTCTGCATGAGCACTTGCAGGAACATACCCACGCCCCGTTGCCAAAGTAATTTCCATATCCAAACTTGCACCTTTATCCAAATTGCAAATTTCTGCGTCTTTATTCATAACTTCGACCCCACCAGAAGTTTCAATCATACCAGCTGTAACAACTGCAGGACCTTTTACTTTTAAATAAGCTTTATGCTGACCTTCTGTTAATGCTTTAAAATAAACACCCTTCAAATTCAAAATAATATCCGTAACATCTTCACGAACGCCAGATATACTGGAAAATTCATGCTGGACTCCATCAATCTTGATATAAATAGGCGCA
This sequence comes from uncultured Alphaproteobacteria bacterium, assembly GCA_944389645.1. GTDB lineage: Bacteria > Pseudomonadota > Alphaproteobacteria > Rs-D84 > Rs-D84 > Enterousia. Next base: position 1,252 of record CALXMZ010000040.1, on the reverse strand, counting down.
CACCCTTGTAAAGAAGATAACAATACACGACGCAATGCAGTACCTAACGTTAAACCGAATCCTTTTTCTAATGGTTCTGCGACCAAAGTTGCTAAATTAGGATTATGCTCATCTACTTTTATATTAAGTTTTTTAGGCTTAATCAAAGTCATCCAGTTTTTTTCAATCATGAATATTTCCTTTTGGCTTAGTTTATTATTTTCACCATTAACATACACATATAACCTATATGCGCTTGCGCATTTTATATCAGAAACATAAGAAAGTCAAATAATTATTAGCTTTTCAATCATAATAATAACAAATAAAATTCTATTACAAAAAGTTGACAACGACAAATTATTGTCCTAATATTCTGTTATCATATAAAACCAAAAGGACAAACATGAAAAAATTATTTTTAAGTTTTATTTTTACTTCAGTATTATATGCGAATGCTTTTGCATATCAAAATGTAGAAAATTATACAGTACAAGAAAATTTAACTATTGATACGATAACATATTACAATAATTCATATATTGAACCCAGAAATATAAGATATAAGAATGATTGCAATCAATTTAAATCTTCCATAGATTTATCACGTAGAAATAATTGCTATGATAATTGCAATAAACCGATAAAAGTTAAAACATATACAGAAGTTATCGATCATTATCAAATATATAAACCTGTAACGACATATGTTCCAGCAGGTACATTTTCTACACGTAGAGTTATAAAATAATAAAAATAAAATCTACAGAAAAATCCCGCTAACAGCGGGATTTTTTACTATTAATAATAAATTATCATTATACACGACGAACTTTCTTTGGGCGGCATCCGTTGTGTGGTATACGTGTAGTATCTGTAATAGATTGAACGATCAATCCTGCATTCGCCAAACCACGTACAGCAGATTCACGACCCTGACCAATACCACGCATCAAAACGTCAACTGTTTTCATGCCCATTTCAGCAACTTTCTTACCGACTGCGTCCGCAACAACTGTTGCTGCATACGGAGTAGATTTTTTTGCACCTTTAAAATTATTTGCACCAGCTGTTGCCCAAGTTAAAACCGCACCAGACTGATCTGTGATTGTAATACGAGTATTGTTATTAGTCGCGACAACATGTGCGATACCATGAGATACTTTTTTTACGACTTTCTTTTTAGCTTTTGTAACTGCCATTTTATAATTACCTTTTTAGATGTCTTCAATTAACTATCGTGTTAATCTCTACCTGTTAATATTATTTACCC
>CALXMZ010000039.1 GCA_944389645.1 uncultured Alphaproteobacteria bacterium | reverse complement strand
AATGTAAAGTAATATGTCATACATGTGGGAAAAATTCAATATAAAAACCTTTCCAGCAGAAACTATCGTTTTCTGTGATGGTCTTTTTTGCCCCGATTTATCAACACTAGAAAATACAGATATAAATAAAAAATACTCACTTCCTGTTCATATTATATATGTCGGCGAAATATCTGGTGAAAATGAGTTAAATATAAATCTATCCGCAAAAAATCAAAATGTATTTTTAGACTTAAAAATAAAAAATAAAAAACCGGCTTTTTTAAATATTTTTATCAAAAATACCGGTAAAAATTCTGAAGTTCGAGGACATGTTATGCTTGAAAATAATGCAGATTTAACCTTTAATTGCGAAGCAAAACATAGCGCATCTGATACCACAATTTTAGTAAATACTAAATTACTTGCAGGTAAAAATAGTAAATCTAAATTGTCTGGCACAGCAATAATTGAAAAAAATTGCATAAACGCAAATTCAGATATAAGTTTTTCTGCGCTATCTGATGAAACAGCAAGAATAGAATTTATGCCCACACAAAGAATTTATGCTGTACCAAAAAAAGCAGACCATAGTGCTTCTATATATATTCCTAAAGAAGTGCAAATAGAATATTTACGCAGTGCTGGCTTGTCGGGGGCAGAGGCTAATCAAGCCTTGATAGAAGCCTTTAAAAATGATTTCTCTTTATTTTAAATAAAAAATGCCCAAGAAAACTTGAGCATGAAAACTAATATCCGCGCAGAGCAGAGGCCCGGATTTATTTTTTCTTAAAGCCCTGCTTAGCCTTTAATTTAGGATTCGCTGGGTCAATTAAAATGACTTGCTTGCCACGACGAATTTGTTTTACATTACCACGTTTCTTCCAAGCCTTTAATGAACTTAAAAATTTCATATCAAATCCTTTTTGCTAGGCAATTATAAACGCTTTTTATAAAAAATCAAATAATTATTAATATTTTTGTTGTTTTAGTAGGGCTTGTTAGTTTTGTCAAAAAATTTTTTTAATTTTTTATTAACAAGTTTTTAACATTTTTTTCTTAGATTTTTAAGACTTTTTATAAAAATGTTGAAAATATATGAAAATAATTAACAGTTGATAAAAATATAGTTTTTTAACATTTTTAACAAAATATTCTTTTTTATTTTTATGCTTGTTGAAAACTGTTGAAATTGTTATAATTCAATAAATAGGAGAGATTTTTTCAAAATGAAGCAAAAAGTATTAAAAGCTTTGGCAAATCCAGCACGTATTTTTTATGTGCCTTATTCGCTTGCTGTAATAAATTTTGCGTTTCAATTCATAATTTTTATAATTATTTTTGTTATTAGTTTGATTATTTTTCGTGCTGATAGTCAAGTAGACCCATTGTTTTTTTTAATTTCTGTTTGTGTGGTTCATATGTTTTTAGCGGTTTTTTCTAAAAAAGAACCTCAACTTGGTCAAATTATTTCGGCAAAACTACGATTATTTAAAAAGAAAATCCCAAGGAGATTAGCAGCTTAAAATGAATGATTTTTTTAGTTATTTTGCTGGTGGTAATTTTTCTATAACGTCAATAATTTTGGTTATGATGGTTGTTTTGGTTTTTATAATTTTGATGTTATATATACCTACTTTAACTAAATATATATTTCCTCATTTCGGTTACGCCAATTACGCGCAATATTTACCTTTTAAAACTGTTTATAATGATAATTCTATGACTTTAACAGATGGTAGTATTATCAGAGTTTATAAAGTTGCAGGTGTACAAACGAGTATGCAAGATGACGCAACACGTGAAAAGTTTTTGGATTTGCGTTCACAATTATTTAATCAAATTCGTGATCCTAATGTAGTTTTACGTTTTTATATGGTGCGTGATGCAGTTGATGAAAATACTGATTATGAATTTGATCAACCTGTTTTACAGAAAATTTATGATAAATGGCGTGAACAAGGTCTCAAAATTTTTAATAATAGTTATTATATTGTTTTATCAGTTGGTGGATCTAACGCTCGTGAAAAATTAAACCAATATGGTAATTATTTAGAATCTATTTTGGCCGCTTATAAACCGGTGGTATTACGTAATAATTCAAAAGATAATATGGCTAAATTTTTTGGGCGTATTTTATCACCTATTACAAAACCATCTCCTATTGTATGTGATCAAAATATAGCTAATCTTACAACTGTTGATGATGTTGAATTTTTAAATAATGGTTTAGTTAAATATTTAAGTGGTGGTAATCAATCTTTTGCCGCAATGATTTCTTTTAAGGTATCTCCTGATTATTTAGATGAAGATTTCTTTAATACAGTTTCTACAATTCAAACAGAAATGATTTGCATGAATGCTTTTAGAATAATGGGAATATCAGATATAGAAAATATTTTACGGCAAAGACGCGTAACTGCAGATAAAAATAAAGATTCTTCCAAAGAACAGATTTTAGAAGCAGAATCAGCAATGGATGAAAATGTATCTGGTAATCAAAATTTAGTTAATTACTATCCTTTATTTATAATTTTCGGTGCAACAGAAGAAGATTTAGAAAAATATGTAGACGAATTTAAGAAAATATCTGCTTCGTTCGGGGTCGCACCAATAGTTGAAACTTTTGCATCAAAAGTTTCTTGGTTTGCACAAATACCTGGATTTGATGTTTTTCCACGTAGTTTTAAAATGCTGTCTAGAACGGCTGCGATTAGTATACCAATGTCCAGTCAACCTACTGGGGTGACAAACAGTGACTGGGGACAGGGACCGCTTGTTATTTTCCCTACTGCACAAGGAACACCTTATCAATTCCAATTCCATGTTTCTGATAAACCTGCAGCAGTAGGTCATACTTTAACAATAGGACCAACGGGTGGTGGTAAAACTACTTTATTCTCTTTCTTAATTGCTCAGTCTTTGCGACATAAAAAGTTAAAAGCGTTCTTCTTTGATAGAAATAAAGGTGCAGAAATATTTACTTTGTCTGTGGGGGGTAAGTATATAACTATGCAAGGTAAAGAAAAAGACCCAGATGCAGCAACTTTTCAAACTCACTTAAATCCTTTGAAAATGTCAGATACTGCGACTAATCGCGCTTTCTTGCGTCGTTGGTTTGCTATGATTTCCGGACAAAATGATGCTTTGTCAGCAGATGAAATTGCACGCGCTGTTTCTGTGAATTTTGATTACTTGCAAGATAAAGATAGATTGTTAAAGAACTTATGGGAAAGTTGTTTTTCTTCTTCTGGTAATATGCGCGCTGCGCTTAAAAAGTGGGTCGACCCTTTACAGTATGGCGATATGTTTAATGAAACTTCGGATACTTTGGATTTGAAC
>CALXMZ010000038.1 GCA_944389645.1 uncultured Alphaproteobacteria bacterium | reverse complement strand
TTCACGACGATGTTTTAATTGTGCTGCTTTGTTTTTATAATCGTTATAATCGCCATCAAAAGTTGTTATTTTATGAGAAACTTTATCCACAAATAAAATTTTATTTACGATTTTATTTAGAAATTCTGTATCATGGCTAATTATTAAAACCATACCTTTGTATTTTTTTAGATATTCGCATACAAAATCTTTCGTCTTTATATCTAAATGATTTGTCGGTTCGTCTAATAATAAAATTCCAGACATAGAATATAAAAGCCTTGCAAATGCTGCCTTTGATTTCTGACCACCAGATAAATTTTTTAACTTCATATCAAGCATCGCAGAATCTATATCCATATTTTCAATAATTTCTAATAATTCATCTTCTGCATGATAAAAATTATAGTGTTCTAGTCTTTCTTGCGTTTCGGATATTTTATCTAGAATTTCTTGGTTATCTGGTTCGTCTGCAACTTTTTGATAAAGGTCTTTTAATTTTTCTTCTAGTTCTGCAATTGGTCTGCCAGAAAGTAAAAAATCCCATACTGTAATATCATGGTCTGTAAATTCTATCTGTTGAGGCAGATAAGAAATATTTGTGTTGTTTGTGTCTATATATCCTGTATCCGGTTGAATTTTGCCTAAAATTATTTTGAAAAGAGTGGTTTTTCCTGCACCATTAACGCCGATAACCCCGACCTTGTCACGGGGAAGCAAGTTAAATTCAGCACAGTTGTAAATAATATTAGTACCAAACGATAAAGATAAATTTACAGCTTTCATATTAGAGATATATTATATAATAATATTGTGAATAAAAGGGGAAATAATGAAAAAGTTTTTCTTTGTAGTTTTTGGATTGGTCTTGTCTGCTTGTGGTAGTGAAGACTTAAATATAGAAGGTAAATGGATAGAACCTGTATCAAGTATGCCAGAATTAAGGCAAGGTTTTGATTTAGAGCAGGGTGGTAAAGCAACCTCAATAGGTATGGCAACTTTGCAGTATAATGGTTGGGAAGTAAAAGATGGTGTTTTAATACTTAAGGGTAAAAGTATAGGTAATCATCAGACAATAGATTTTACAGAAGAATACGAAATAGCAAGTGTGGATGAAAACGAACTTGTTTTGAAAAACGGCGACTATGTTCGTGAATTTGTAAAATGTACGGATTGTGAGTAAAATGAAAAAAATATTTATTTTATTTTATTTTTGTGTGTCTTATTAGTGTCTTGCGGTACTATGGGAATAGGAAGTAATCATAATGTGAACATACATAATGATTCTGATGATACTATTATTGCAACGGAACTGGCGGTAGTGTAAAGATAGCCCCAAATACAGCCAGAGAAATTGAAAGTTTTGATAATATCACTTTAAAAAGTAATAACGAAAATTGCGATGTTTTGGTTGTTTCAAGAACAGCTAATACTGCTGCAATGGTTTTGGATGTATTTCCTGGTTTTTTAATAGGTATAATACCTATTTTGGTAGACGCAGTAAGTAATAATTTATATAAAATGCCTTTAAATTATTATTATCAATGTAATTAAAAAAACGCACTTTTGTAGTGCGTTTTTTATTAAAACTGGTTGCGGGGAATGGATTTGAACCACTGACCTTCAGGTTATGAGCCTGACGAGCTACCGGACTGCTCTACCCCGCGATGAAAACTTTGCTAATTATACCATTTTTACTCCTTTTGTCAATTAAAATGTATATACTCCTTTTTGCTCTGTTTTTCGGATTTTATACCTATCTGTCTTGAATTATCTTTTTTTTATTGTTAAAATCTTTCATAATTTATAAAAGAGTCGGTAATTATGTATAAAATTTTTAGAAAACTTTGGAAAGCTTTCTGGGAACCCATTTTGCGCCTGTCTTTCTTTCAATGGTTGTTGGCTGGACTTATGGCTCTCGCTATTTGGTTCGTTTATTTTACTTGCAGAAAAAAAATTAAAAACTGGGAAACTTTTAAAAAATATCGTAATAAACCAGCCGTTTTTATATTTTGGCACGGCAGAAGTATGATGTTGTCTCCTATTGTCTGTTTGGGAGGAATGCGTGCTTATGCGGTTGCGTCAAAGCATAAAGATGGACGAATGATGGCTAAATTACAAAGATTGTTTGGTTTAAAGTCTATTTATGGTAGTACTTCTGATGGGGGAATATCAGTTCTTCGTCAAGGCGTTCGTATCCTTAGACAGGGTAATTTTTCTATGTGTATGTCACCAGATGGCCCTGGGGGACCTTCTTTGCGCGTACAAGATGGTGCTTTATATTTCGCTAAAATGACAGGTGCTCCCGTTATACCAGTATGTTTTTCTTCCTCAAAAGCTTGGTTCCAAAATAGGTGGGATAGGTATTTAGTTGCTTTGCCTTTCTCTATCATAACTTGTAATGTTGGTAAACCTATTTTTATTGACTCTAAAATTAGCATGGAAGATTTTAAAAAGATAAGACAGAAAATAGAAAATATTATGGTTAAACAAGTTCGTGATATGGACGGTGAATTTAATCTGTTTAAAGTTGAACAAGATTTAACTGCTAGCGAATTTAAGAAAAAACAACGCGAAGAAAAAGAAGTGAAAAAGGTGAAGAAAAAATAAAGGTTTGTTATGAAAACTCCTTGGTGGTTTTTACATAAAAATCCGTTGGCATTTTTATTGTTGCCTATATCTTGGGTTTATTTTTTTATCGGTCGTATCGTTTTTTCGTTTCGTAAAATAAATCCTTATAAATCAAGAAGACCTATTATTTGTATCGGAAATATTTTAGCAGGAGGAGTCGGTAAAACCCCTATTGTTCGTGCAGTTGCAAATTTCTTGGATGCACCCATTGTTATGCGTGGATATAAGAAAAGTAAAAAAACTGGAAACGTTGGTGATGAAGCAACAATGCTTATGCGTGACGGTCTACAGGTTCATGTGGGTGATAGAAAAAGCAATTTGATTTTGCTTAATAAGCAGGTTTTAGAGCATGCTCCAATTGTTATGGATGACGGTTTTCAGAACCCTAAAATAAAAAAAGATATTTCTGTGTTGGTGTTTGATGAAGGAATTGGGTATGGTAATGGTTTCCTTTTACCGGCAGGACCTCTGCGTGAAACGAAAAAAGCTTTTAAACGTGCAAATGCTGTCATAGTTATTCGTAGTTCTAAACCGCGTCGTGGTTTTTCAATCCCAAAAAATATTCCGGTTTTTTATGCACAAACTCAAACAGTTTCTCCTTATGAAAACGATGAAAAATTATACGCTTTTGCCGGAATTGGTTACCCTAAAAAGTTTTTTAAATCTTTAAAAAATGTTGTCGGTAAAAAGTCTTTCGCTGATCATTATCAATATACTGATAAGGATATAGAGCATTTAATTGATTTGGCACAACGTAAAAAAGCTAAACTTATAACAACAGAAAAAGACTGGGTACGTTTGCCTGATTGGGCAAAAGATAAAATAAAATATGCTAAGTTAAATGTCGATATAGATTCTAATTTCTTTAAATGGTTAAAGGAGATGCTTTAAATGGGTACTTTAAAAAAGGAAGTTGAAATAAAAGGGAAGGGTATTCATTCGGGGTTACCCGTTAATATGGTTGTAAAACCTTCAAAAAAGCATGGGATCTTTTTTCATAGAATTGATATTTCTGATAGTGATTTAATACCGGCAACTTTTAATAATGTCGGTGATACTAAAATGCGTAATACCACGATCGGTAATAAAAATGGTGCGCACGTTCAGACAATAGAACATTTAATGGCTGCTTTATTTATGGCAGGTATAGATAGCGCAATAATAGAAATAGACGGTAAAGAAACTCCTATTTTAGATGGAAGCGCCGCTAAATTTTATGATGCTTTTGTTAAGGTCGGAGTAAAACCAAGTAAATTAAAAAAAATAGTCGTAAAAAAAGAAGTTGTCGCAAAAGCATCCGAATTATTAAAAGAATTACCATTAAGTGCACGTATAAAATTATGGTTTTATAATTTATTTTCTGGCAGAAAAAGTAACGGTTTTGTAAAATTAAGTCCTGCTGAAAAAAGTTTGGAAATAACTGCAACTTTAATTTATCCAGAAAAGATAATAGGTAAACAGACTTTTTCTTATCAATTTAGCGATGATGAAGAATCTGTTCAGAAATTTGTAAAAGAAATATCAAAAGCTCGTACGTTTGGTAAATATTCTGAATGGGAATATTTAAAGGCTCGTGGTATGGGGCGTGGTGCAGATGAAACGAATATTATCGCGCTAAATGATAAAGGTGACGGTACAATTAATGCTACTTTATGGCCTGATGAATTTGTTAGACATAAAATTATAGATGCTATCGGTGATATGTTTACAAGTGGCGGTTTTGTCGTCGGTAAATTAGAGTCTTTTAAAGGCAGTCATGCATTGAATAATTTAGTCTTGAAAAAGTTATTCAGTGATAAAGACAATTATGATATAATATAATTATATTGAAAGGATTGAATGTGAGAAGTCTTAACGGTGACACAGAAGGATAATTAATAATAATTAAAAAGAAGGTAAAAATGAAAAAAGCATTAGCAGTTTGTTCTTTGATGTTGGCATTGTCTGCGTGTAGCAATATGATAAAAAATGAAAATGGTAGTGAATATCTTACTCAGTTAGAAGCTGAACCTATAGGTTGTACTTTTCTATATAAAATAGAATCAGAAGTTTCCGTTTATGATGCAGATGATGCGCGTAGATATTTAGAAAATAGAATTGCAGATCAGGCACGCCCAGGTAATGCGTATTGGATAACAAGTCAACGTACACGACCAAATGAATGGGTGATATTCGGTCCAGAACGTGCATTCATTTTAGTTGCAAACGTTTATGATTGTCCGCATCCACGTAGCGTTCATACCGCAAAAGATGGAGAAACAAGCGTAATAACAACGCCAGTAATTATAGAAAATCAAATAAATTGTCAAGATTCAATATATGGAGGGCAGAAACCAGATTGTTAATTTTTATACCGTTAATTTGAAAAATTAACGGTTTTTTATTGTTCATTCTGTGTTTGCTATGTATTATGTTTTTATGTTATAATTAGTAAAACAGAGAAGAGAGAAATTGGTCAATCAAGTAATAAATATTAATAGAAAAAAATATGCTGTCGGGCTTTTTTGGCAACCAACGGGTGCAGGGTATGTTGCGCGTTCTTATGCGAAAAATTTGGCTAAAAGTATTGATAAAAAGTTAAATTTATTTACAGAATATAGAGCTATGATCGGGTTGGGTGCCAAACGTTTGGGGCATCGCGTTGGTATGGAAAGTGCTGCCGCTGCAGTTACGGATGCTCTGACAGAATATAGTTCTTTTTTGGCGGTGTTTTCTGCAGATAAATTTTTCTTTTTGGTCGCAGTTCGTAATGGCGTCATTTTAGAAGATAAAATTTTTGAAACAGAAGAAGATGCACGGGCAGAATATTTTAAACTTTCAGAAATACCAGACTGGAATGCTTTGTTTGCACCAAGTTCTTGGGGAATGCCTAGAGCCGTTGAAAGAAACCTTTCTGATTTAATTTCTAATACTTCTCATTCTCTTTTAAAACCAATTAGTATGGTCGGAACAGGTTTTTTTTCAGTGTTGTTAATTTCTTTGTTCGTTATTACCACTTTTTATTTTTTTAATGAACCAATACAGCAAATTTTGAATCCGAAACCTAAACTTGAGCAAGTAGATCCTCAACTTGCCGCAGAATACGAAAAAAAAGTGGAAGAAAAAAATAAAGAATTAGATGAGGCGTTTAATATACAAAAAGAAGCTGTACCAGAACCTATAGTTTTACCGTATGATTATTTGCCAGATCCGAAAATTCGTGCGGAAGTTTGTTATCAGGCAATGGCTTTTTTAATGCAGCCTGTGTTTGGATGGAATCAGACCTCTATTGAATGTGCCGAAACTCATGCTTTTGCTTGGTTTGATAGAAGTTTTGGGACAATTTCAGATTTTTATAATTATGCAACTAACTTAATGCCTGGTGCTTTCGTTCAAGAAGAATCAGAAAATTCTTTGCTGACTCGTGTAAAATTACCGACAGTAAAAACAATGGCTTCTTTGGATGAAAGAGATGTAAATACTGCACTAAGAGATTTAACAAGTTTATTCCAGTCAATTGATATGGACGTAAATATGGGAGCAGTAGTAGATACTTTAACTAATGGCATTGATACTGTTTATCTAAACGTTATAGAAATTTCTGCAGATTCAAAATTAATACCTATGCAGTTTATAAAAATTTTTGAGGATTTCGGTGGTGTGTATATGACAAGATGCACTTGGAACGTATCAACAAGAACATGGAACTATGAGGTGATAATCTATGTTAAATAAAAAAAATATTTTATATAAAGCTTTTTTCTTAGCTGTAATTTCTTTGTTTATATACGCACCGGCTTTTTGTGAAGAAGCTAATGTTGATGAAGAAATGGAAAACCTATCGGCAGAAGCCGTTGCTGATTTTAATGTGGAAGGATCTTTATTTGAACAGATTACGACTTTGGAACAGGATAAGGTTCTAATGCAACTGGAAAAAGAAAAGGCTCAGTTGGATTTAGAGCTAGACAGGTTAGCGGCAGAAAAAATAAAACTTCATATGGAAATAGATACTTTATCTGGTAGAGCAGAACAACAAAAGCAAGAATTAGAAAATGCGCAAGCAAAACTTCAAGCTGAAGCAGAAAAATTGGCGCGTGAAAAAGAAGCTTTTGCAGAAGAAACTAAATCCGCTATGGAAAATAAAAATGATTATACTGATTCAGTAAAAACTGAAGAAAATAATGAAATTAATTTTTCTGATAATTATAGATTAGTTAATATTTTTGGCGTCGGGTCGCAATTACAAGCAACAATTAAAGATCTACAAACTGGGCAAGATAAAAAAGTTAGCGTCGGTAAAATTTTTGAAGGTTATACTGTAAAATCTATTTCTTTAGATGATGGTATTGTTTTTGTTAAAGATGGTGATACTCAGACATTAAACGTTGTAAGTAATGCTCAATAAAATGGACAGAATATAAATGAACGAAACCGAAAATGATATCTTAAATAATATACCGAAAGATATGAAACCTTCGATTCCATCTGGGTTGGAAAACGCAGAAAATAAAGATATCGTTGATTATCTGTTTTCAAATGGAAATAGGTTGTTGACTGCTACTGGTGCAGAACAAGAGCTTCCTAAAGAAACTCAGAATTTAATAGCTTATTTTTCTGGTGGGGAAATAATAATTTCTAGAACGCATAGGTATGATGGTAGAGTTCTTGCTTTTTTAGATTTATTAAAAAAGCGTGCTCGACCTATGCGAATACCTTTTTATTCAGATTTAGGTTTGGTTTCAAGTATTTATAAAGCTTATGATGGTAGACTTGGTGGTGGTTCTCGTTCTCGTCAGGATTATGATAATCAGATGCAGAAGGATTTCGTCGATATCATCGCAAAAGCTGCTGCTCAGAAAGTTTCTGATATTCATATAGAAGTTGCCGATCAAACGACGATTTATTTCCGTATAGATGGTAGTATGCAACCGGTTTTAGAATATAATGCAGGTTGGGGGGAATCGTTTGTTCGTGCTGCGTTTGCGTCTTCTGATATGTCAAATGCTAATTATGCTCAAAATGAGTACCAGTCTGCACAGAAGGATGGGCGTACCCCGTTACGTGGAACGAAAGATTTATATTTACCACGTGGTATTTTAAGTATTCGTATGCAATTTAACCCGATTGCGTTTGGTAGTAGATACGTGGTTATGCGTCTGTTATATGATAACCCATCAGAAGGTATAAAAACTGAACAAGAATTCGGAGAGTATGAACAGAAACTTCTTATGAGATTACGTTCTTTCCCTACCGGGTTAGTAATTGTTGCAGGACCTACAAGTTCTGGTAAATCTACAACTTTAGTAAGGAATATGTCTTTAATGCTTAAAGAAAGACATTATGAAATCAATTTAATAACTGTGGAAAACCCCGTAGAGCAGAAAATTTTCGGTGCTCATCAAATGCCGGTTGTAAATACTAATAATGAAGAACAGCGAGAAGAGCAATATACAGAAGCTTTGGCTGCAGCTTTACGTAGTGACCCGGATACTTTGATGGTCGGAGAAATTAGAACTTTAGCAGCAGCGCAGTTAACAGTACGTGGTGCTTTGTCTGGGCATAACGTCTGGACTACTTTACATGCAAATTCTGCGATGGCTGCGTTGACAAGATTATTAGATTTAGGAATTGAAGCATTTAAATTAAAAGAAGAAACTTTAATGCGCGGGTTGATTTCTATGAGGTTATTTAAAAAACTTTGCCCATATTGTAAAGAAAGGTTGATAGATCACCCAGAAAATCCAGCTTATCATCGCGTAAAAGACGCTTTTGGTGATATCGGGCTTAAGCAGGTTTATATCCGCGGGGCAGGTTGCGAAGAGTGTAAGGGTACAGGAACGCTTGGTCGTATTAAAGCAGGTGAAATAATAATTACTAATAGTGAGTTTTTACGTCTTGCACTGGCAGGAAATACTGATGGAGCTATTCGATATTGGTTGGAAGAAATGGATGGTCGTACTTTAAAAGAGGCCGCAACTTCTTTGATGCTACAAGGTATAATCGGAGTTGATGAGTTAGAAAGATGGGTGGGGTTGTTAGATAGACCAGGGGTATATTAATATGAATAAACTTGAGCTTTTTTATGCTAAGTTGGTTTTTAAATTAAATACCGAAAAAAGAATGGCTTTAGCAAGGAAGTTAGCTTCTTTGCTACGTAATGATTTTACTTTAATGGATGCTTTAGACCGATTGGAGAATATAGAATCTAAAAACGGCAAAAAACCGAATGAACCTTTCGCAATAGTTTTAAGAGAATGGCAGAAAAATCTAGAAAAAGGAATGAGTTTTTCTGACGCAACACGGGGGTGGGTACCACCAGAAGAAACGTTATTAGTAACTTCTGGTAATTTGTCTGATTTAGTAGTTGCTTTGGAAAACGTTAGTAGAGTCGTCGAAGGAACGCAACGTATGAATAGAGCTGTAATGTCGGCAATTACTTACCCTCTGTTTTTATTGGCATTGACTTTCGGAATAATAATTTTAGTCGGTATATATTTAGTTCCTCCATTAGCAGAAATTGCCGGCGAGAATATGTTATGGTCAGGTATGGCTGCTTCTTTAATATGGCTTTCTGATTTTTCTATAAAATATTGGTTTGTTATCGTCATCGTATTTTTCGTAACTATTTTTTTAATTTGGTTAAGCCTGCCAAACTGGTCCGGTAAATTAAGAGCTAAATTTGATAATTTCCCACCCTGGAATGTTTATAAAATTCAAATCTCTGTCGGTTGGTTGATGAGTTTATCTTCTATGGTGGCTGCAGGCATTACTATACCAGACGCTTTAAGAATGTTAGCCGACAATTCTAATAAATATTTACGTAATATTTTGGAAGATACTTTACATTTTATCGCAAACGGTGAAAATTTGGGTAATGCTTTGAATAATACTGGTTTCGATTTCCCTAACCAAGAATTAATAGGTGATTTAGCTATTTATGCAGATATGAATGCTTTTGATCAAAATTTGTCAAAAGTAGCAAACGATTACTTAGAAGAATCCGTAAGAAAAATGGAATCAATATCTAACGTTCTAAATAGTATAGGAATTTTATTGGTGTCTGCGATAATTGCTTGGGTTGTTTTGGGAACATTTCAAATGCAAGACCAGATTACATCTGCACTATCATAATTTTTAATAAAATATTTTTTAAAATTAAGATGCCTGAATTTAGGCATCTTAATTTTATACCATAAATGGTAAATTTTCTAACGTCCCCTCAGCCACTCTGACCGTTACGTCTAACATCATAAATATTGTATCTGGTGTATGTATTATATCTGGGTTAAATATTTCGTTAGATAAAAGGTGGCTTGTATTTACTGATAGGCGGGTTATTAAATGGTCGTCGTCTAATAACGTATAAATTGGACCGATATCTTTTGGTGTATTTTCACCGATTTCATGCTCGTTTTGCGGGCAGCGTAACCCATCTAAAATAGTTTTTACGCGGTTGTCTATATCACTACGTGGAACCCCCACAATTTCTGGGTGCATCATCTGTATATCTATTTCTGCTAATAATTTTAAATTAGGCGTTATTATAGGATTCCATTCTATACCTCCAATTTTTCGCGTAGTTATCGGGCTTTTGCTTGGATTCGGAAGCATATATTTTGTCATGTTATCCCAAGGACGATGCTCTAATAATTTTTTTAATTGCGGATGAAACTGCATTCTTATATCGGAAATGTGTTGAGAACGTTTTTTCGGGTTTATTAGAATTTCTCCGAAATATAATAGTTTAAATTTCATTTTTTATACCTTTAGTATAGATTTTTTGTCAATAATAATTTTTGAAGCTTTTTATTGTTGGTTTATCCCCTTTTTTCTTGATAATTATAGCATAAATTGCTATGCTCTGCATAGAAAAAAGAAAGGAACATAAATGGCTGTTAATAATGAATATACAGGTGATTCAATTAAAGTTTTAAAAGGGTTAGAAGCTGTTAAAAAACGCCCTGGTATGTATATTGGTGACGTCGGGGAAGGTGGATCCGGGCTCCATCACATGATTTACGAAGTAGTTAATAATTCCATCGATGAAGCTATGGCTGGTTATGCAGATACTGTGTATGTTTCTTTGAATGCAGATGGTAGTGCAACCATTCGTGATAACGGTCGTGGTATGCCTTTTGATATAAATCATGAGACAGGGCGTAGTGCGCTGGAACTAATTATGTGTGAATTACACGCTGGTGGTAAATTTGATAACGAAGGTAATGGGGCGTATAAAGTTTCTGGTGGTTTGCATGGGGTCGGCGTTTCCGTTGTAAATGCTTTGTCTAAATGGCTAGAAGTTCGCGTTTGGCGCGGTGATAAAGAAGCTCATATGGCTTTCGCAGACGGTGTGCCAACTTGCGACTTGACAATTACAGAAAATAAAACAGGTCATGAACATGGTACAGAAGTGACGTTCTTGCCTTCTAGCGAGACTTTTACTGGTACGGAATTTAATTTTGATACTATGGAAACTTGGTTGCGCGAACAGTCTTATTTGAACGCAAACGTTAGAATTATATTAGAAGATTTGCGCGGGCCAGAAAAAAAGACTCGTGAATTTCATTCTGTTGATGGTTTGAAGGGGTTTGCTACTTATTTGGATAAGTCAAAAGAATTGCTGAACCGTGAACCAATTCAGATGATTAAGCAGATAGAGGATACTTATATTGAAATCGTGTTACAATGGACTACTGCTTATACAGAAACATCTTTATGTTTTACAAACAATATTCCAAACCGTGATGGTGGTACGCACTTAGCGGGTTTTCGTGCAGGTTTAACGCGTGCGATAAATAAATATATTGGTGAAAAGTTAACTAAGAAAGATATAAATCTATCTGGTGAAGATTTTCGTGAAGGGCTAACAAGTATAATAAGTGTTAAAATTCCTGACCCTAAATTCGGTTCTCAGACGAAAGATAAATTGGTGTCCAGTGAAGTTCGCCCGCTGGTCGAAAGTACTGTTTCTGAAATGCTTTATGAATACCTGGATGAAAATCCTGCAATTGCAAAGTCAATTGTTGATAAGATTATAGAAGCAGCAACTGCACGCGAAGCAGCAAGAAAAGCACGTGAATTATCACGTAAAAAGTCTGGACCAGAACTGGGAGGACTGCCAGGAAAACTTGCAAATTGTTCTGAAAAAGACCCTGCAAAATGTGAATTGTTTATAGTTGAGGGAGATTCTGCTGGTGGTACAGCGAAACAAGGACGTGACCGTAAAACACAGGCAATATTGCCACTTCGTGGTAAGATTTTGAATGTTGAACGCGTGCGTTTCGATAAAATGTTAACGTCTGATACTATTGGTGCGCTTATTACAACTATGGGTGCCGGTATCGGTAAAGATGATTTTGATATTGAAAAAATGCGTTATCACAAAGTTATTATCATGACCGATGCTGATGTTGACGGACAGCATATTCAGACCTTGCTTATGACTTTCTTTTATAGATATATGCCAGAGGCTATTGAAAGAGGTTATATCTATGTTGCAAAACCTCCGTTATATGGTGTTACGCGCGGTAAACAGCAGATTTATTTGCAGAATCAACGCGAAATGGATGATTATTTAATGGATCAACTTGCAACAGATGGTGTAATTGAAATTGCGTCTGGTGCACAAATTTCAGGTGCAGATTTAAAGCGGTTGTTGACTTTGATTCTGAATATGAAAAATACTTTGCAACCATTAAATCATATTATGCCACTTCGTTTTGTAGAAGCGTTGGCGTTGAATTCTGTTTTTGATAATGAAATAGAAGAAAATTTTGCAAATGCAGCAAAAATGCTTGACGCAGAAGAGTTAGAATTTGAACGTGGTTGGAAAGTGACAGGTGATGAATCTGGTATTACGATAACACGTACTTTGCGTAGCGTGACAGAAACTCATATTTTGCCACGTGAAAAAATAAATGGTCCAGAAATTCGTGCATGGCTTCGTATGCAAGGACGTGAAGAATTGATAGAAACATTCTCTAAACCTGCAACTCTTCGTGTGAAAGCAAAATCACAAAAAATCTGGGGCGCATTGAATTTGTTAGATACGGCATTTGAATATGCAAAGAACGGTTTGAAGATTCAGCGCTATAAAGGTTTGGGCGAAATGAATGCGGAACAGTTGTGGGAAACTACAATGGATCCAAATCATAGAAGTTTGTTCCAAGTAAAAGTTCAAGATGCCTCACAGGCAGATGAAGTTATTTCAATGTTAATGGGTGATGTTGTTGAACCAAGACGTGACTTTATTGTTGAAAACGCACTGGAAGCAAATCTGGACGTTTAACCAAAAAGGTAAGATATGGCAGATAAAGATTTTGAAATTAATGAATTCGGTGAAGTGGTAAGACTTTCTAATGGGGCGCGTGTTGAAGATGATGCTTTGTGGAACGAATATCATCAATTGGAATATGAAATCTTTTCTCATAATGATAAAAGCCCTGAAAAATTAAAACGTTTTGAAGAATTAAAAAAGCAACTGGGGGTTGATGATAGTGCTAAAAAGAATGCTTTTTTAAAGGCAAAACAAAAAATACAAGCAAATGCTCAAAAAACTATGTCTGTTTCAGAAATCTTATCAATGAAACATGATTTGCAAAATGAATAAAAGGACATATGTTTT
>CALXMZ010000037.1 GCA_944389645.1 uncultured Alphaproteobacteria bacterium | reverse complement strand
CCCATGCACTGTTTTGATGCAGATGAAATCGAAGGTGATATAACAGTTCGTAATGCAAAGAATGGTGAAAAGTTCACAGACTTGTTTGGCAGCGAACATGAATTATCTGATGCAGATGTAGTAATTGTGGACGAAAAAGGCATCCTTGCATTAGCAGGTGTTGTTGGTGGTGCGCGTGGAATGACGACAGATAATACAAAAAATATTATTTTAGAAAGCGCATATTTCAATCCTGTTTCTGTTCGTAAAACATCAAAGCGAATTGGTGTATCGACAGATTCTTCATATAGATATGAACGTGGCATTGACCCAACAATAACAGGTATAGCACTATCAAAAGCAGCTAAAATAATAATGGAAGCGTGCGGTGGGAAAATAGTAGGAACAGGAATTGGTGGTGAAATACCGAAAGAATCTCGTGCTATAAAATATAGTCCAGACTTGTTTAAGAAAAAAACAGGTATAGAAATGGACGCACCGCGTCAGCGCGAGATTTTAGAAAAACTAGGTTTTAGTGTTTCAGAAGATAAAGATGTTTGGACAATAGTACCGACATCTGCGCGTGTAGATATAGAATTACCTGAAAACATAGTATCTGAATTGATACGAGTATATGGTTATGACAATATATCAAAGGTCGCAAAGCATACAGCATCTGATGCAGCAAAGCATGCTGATTATTATATGAGTATGAAAAAAGAACTTGCATCGCGCGGTTTAAATGAAGCGAAATCATTTGGTTTTGGAAATTCAAAAACAGAAAGTTTGCTATCAGATAAGCCTAGCGTAAAGATTACAAATCCTATTGTAAACACTATGGATACTGCAAGAAATAACCTGCTTGGTTCTTTATTAGAATTTGTAGCAGAAAATGAAAAGCGTGGGTTACCTGATTTAAATATATTTGAATTGGGAACTGTTTTTGATGGTGATATGCCAGAAAAGCAGCATACACAAATATGTATAATACGCAGTGGCAATACATCACCAAAGCATTGGCAGCATAGGAATCGCACGCATGACATATATGATGTAAAAGCAGATTTAATTGCATTAATGCACAGGCAGAATTTTACTATATGTGCAGAGAATGTACCGCTTTGGGCACACCCATTCAGATATGGTGCAATTATGCAGGGGAAGAAAAAAATAGCAGAATTTGGTGAATTACATCCATCAGTTGGGCATGCGATGAAAATAAAAACTTCTGTTATGATAGCGATTGTGGAAGATGTAGAAAATTTACCAAAAGCAAAGAAATCGAAAGAACCTGTAATAAGTGAATTTCAGCCTATTACGCGTGATTTTGCATTTATTGTAGATTCTGAATTTCCTGCGGAAAAACTAACAAGTGTTGCGGTATCAAGTGATAACAGAATACAGAATGTGATAGTATTTGATGCATTTGATATGGGTGACGGTAAGAAGTCAATAGCATTTACAATAACAATAATACCGACAGAAAATATGTCAGATGAAGATTTGCTAAAACTTCAAGATAAAGTCATAGAAAATGTCGAAAAGAAATGTAATGCAAAGATAAGAGATAAATAAAAAAAAGCCGGTAAATACCGGCTTTTTATATAACTTTATCTGATGCATTACACCAACGTGCAACAGGACAGTCTGCACATTTTGGGCGAAGTGCTTTACATATATATCTACCGTGCAAAACCATGACATGATTTACCATAGAGTGATATTTCTTGGGGATTTTCTTTAATAATTTTTCTTCGACTTTTTCAGGTGTATTATCTAAGTCATCTGCCCAACCAAACCTATGTGATAGTCTGAACACATGAGTATCAACACCTATATTAGGTGCACTCCATAAAACATTCATAATAACATTTGCAGTTTTTTGACCGATACCTGGTAATTTCATTAAAGCATCACGATTGTGAAATTTTTTCGGAAATTTATAATTTTCATCTGCATTATTTTCTTCATCCATCAATCGTTCAGATAAACTGACAATGTTTTTGGCTTTGTTATTAAAGAAAGAAATTACGCGAATATATTTTTTTATACCGTCTTCACCAAGTGCCAGCATTTTTGCTGGACTTGGTGCGATGTGGAATAATTCTGGAGTTACTTCGTTTACTTTTTTGTCAGTTGCTTGCGCAGATAAAATAACAGCAACAGCAAAAGTAAACTCGTTCGTGCTATACAATTCAGAACGAATGTTCATATTTATCGTTTTTGGTACTTCACGAAAATAAATTTCAGGTGTCATGACTTATAAAGAAAACTCTGCCAATCTTTCTTCACAAACTTTCTGACAGTTTGCTTCACATTCTGCCTTTACTGCATTTGCACTATCTGCAGACATTTCTACTGTATCTACCCAAAGTTTTTCATATGTATCATTAGACACATAACACAGACATCTTGTTGTATATTGTTCTGACTTTACTTGTTCATCTTTTACGACTTTGCCGTTCTTAGTTTCATATTTGGCAGAAAAACTTTTTTGCACACCGCTACCTACACATTGTGAAGTTATTGTTATTTCATTTTTTTCTTTATTGTCTAAAGTACCGACATAAAAACCGATACCGAACAAACTACATATGATAACTATACCTAAAAGAATGTACAAAATTTTACGCATGAAAGTCTCCTTTTTATGCTTTCTGAATTGATACAGATAAATTATAACCTTCTATTTCTGTGTTATATTCACCTGCACCCCGTGACATATCTGTAATCAAAGCCTCTGACATAATATGTTTGCGATGTTGTTCAATTGCGTTTGCAAGTGCTGGGTCCGCATCATATTTTAATTTTATTCTATCTGATACATCCATTCCAGCATTTTTACGTGTATCTTGTATAAATCGTAAAGCATCATTTGCAAGACCTTCTGCAATAAGCTCTGAATTTATTTCTGTATCTAAAACAACAACTGCGGTATTGTCTGGCAGCGCTGCACCTGTTACATCTTCTTTTACAGTCAGACGATTTTCAAATTCATCTGCATTTAATGTATAAGAACCTACTTTCATAGTGTCCCCGGAAATTTCGTACTCACCACGTTTTACTGCAGGTATAATTTCTTTCAGTGCACCACCAAGTCTTGCACCAATTTTAGGTGTGATCAGATATACGAAAGAATCTGCAACAGATGAAATTTCAGAAGTAAATTCTACTGCTTTTACATTTAATTCATCTTTAATAATATTTGCATATTCTTCTAAATCTACGCCTGCAATAGTTAGTTTAGACAGTGGAAGACGATTGCGTAATTTATATTGTTCACGCAATTGCTTTCCGACGGAAACAATGGCTTGAACGCGACGCATATCATCTACGATTTTTTTATCGTAATTTTCCGCGGATGGGAACTTTTCAAGATGTACACTTTCTGCACCTGTTAGGTTCTTGTATATATAGTCACTAATAAACGGTGCAAAAGGTGCAAGTGCACAACACAGATTCGTTAATACAAAATATAATGTATCGAACGCATCTTGATCTTCATCCCAGAAACGTGCGCGTCCACGACGAATATACCAGTTATTTAATACATCCAAAAATCTAACAAACTCTTTGATCGCAACGTCCGGTTTGTATTCATCTAAAGCAGTTCTTACAACACTGATAAGTTCATTTAGTTCTGCGACAATATATTTATCCAATGCATTTTCAGGACTTACAGAATTGCGTGCAACTATATTTCCTGCGTTTGCATAAAGAGTAAAGAAATGATACGCATTCCACAAAGGAGTTAATATAGTTTTTGTAGATTCTGTAAAGACTTTACCTTCTATATCAATGCCGACAGGTTCTGCTTTTAAGAAATTTGAACCCAGTATGAATAAGCGAACTGCATCTGCACCATATTTTTCAATTTGTTCTTCTGGGTTAACGAAATTCCCAAGCGATTTAGACATTTTCTTTTTATTGTCGTCAACGACCATACCGTTTACAGAAACAGTCTTGAAAGCAGGTTTGTCGAATAAAGCGGTTGCTAGCACCATTAAAGAATAGAACCAACCGCGAGTTTGGTCTTGCCCTTCGATAATATAGTCTGCAGGAAAAGAGGCTTCAAATTTATCTGCATTTTCAAATGGGTAATGCAGTGATGCAAAAGGCATAGAGCCAGATTCAACCCAGCAATCCAGAACGTCAGAAATTCTTTTCCAACCATCTTTTGTAAGTGCATCTAAAGTTGGACGATGTAGGTCGTTAATTTTTACACCGAAAAATTCTTCCATTTCTGCAATAGAGCCAAATATTTTGTATTCACCATCTTTTTCCCAGATAGGAAGTGGTGTACCCCAGAAACGATTTCTTGATACAGACCAAGGACGTGCACCTTCTATCCAAGATAAGAATCTATCACCTGCGGAAGTCCATGTAGTATATTTCTTTGTATTTTCGATAAGTTTTTCGCGGATTTTTGGTACATCGATATACCAAGAATCTGTTGCGCGATAGATAAGTTTTTCTTTACTACGTGGACCATATGGATAACTATGCTTATATTGTTCTTTCTTAACTAAGTGCCCGTTATCACGCAAGTGTTGTATAATTTTAGGATTAGCAACGAATATATTTTCCCCTGCCCAGTCTTTGATTTCATCTGTAAAATTACCATAGTCATCAACATTTAATAGAACTGGGAATTTTGGGTCAATATTTTTTGCTGCCCAGAAGTCATCTTCACCATAAGCTGGTGCGATATGAACGATACCAGTACCGTCAGAATCAGATACATATTCAGCAGGTATAATTTGATATAACAAACCTGTTTCGTCATTTGAATAGTAATCAAACAAAGGATGATATTTTTTACCGACCAGTTCGTTGCCTTTTAATTCATCAATCTTTTTTGTATTTGCAAATTGCTTTTCATATGCAGAAAGTCTAGTTTCAGCAATTACATAAACGCTGCCATCTTCGTCTTGCATGCGAAGATAGTTCATATTTGGGTTTACTGCCAAAGCGGAATTTGCAGGCAAAGTCCAAGGTGTTGTTGTCCATGCTAATACTCTGTCCCCGTTTTCTAGTTCAAACCAAACAGTGATTGCATCATCAACGACATCTTGGTATTCGCTGGATGCTTCGGAATTTGATAAAACGGTACCTAATTTCCAATCAAAAGGATTAACACGATAGTCTTTATAAAGTAGCCCTTTATTATGAAGTTCTTTAATTGCCCAGATGACGGATTCCATGTAGTTTTTATCCATGGTGCGATAACCTTTTTCGTCGCCGCCATCAACCCAGCGCCCGATACGTTCAATAAACTTTAACCATTCGTTAGAATATGTAAGAACATCTGTACGACACATATCGCAGAAAGCAGCGATACCATCTGTAGCGACAATATCTTTGGCTTGTCTACTTTGTTTTTTTTCAACAGATGCTTCTGCTGGCAAACCATGACAATCCCAGCCTAGTTCACGGACGACATGTTTGCCAAGCATGGTTTGATAGCGACCGACCATATCTTTTACTGCGGATACCCCCAAGTGTCCCCAGTGTGGTAAATTATTTGCAAAAGGAGGTCCGTCATAGAAAGAAAAAGGGTGCCCCAATTTTGTTTGGTTTAAAGATTTATGAAAAGTGTCGTCTTCGCGCCAGAATGCCAGTATTTCCTGTTCTAACTTTGGAAAATCCGCTTTGGGTTCTGTTTTCGGGTATGCCATAAAAAATCTCCGTTTTTATTTTATAAAAATAGGCGCTTTACGCGCCCCGACTACGTGCAGAAGCGCGTTACGAGGCTATTTTATAATAATTATATATTTATGTTTCATTGAAACAGAGTTTAATATATAAAAGATGGTATTTCCAGTTTTTTTTTATTATAATTTAAGTCGTATAAAAAGGATTAACAATGAAAAAAGAAAATTTAGAAAATGGTATAGAAAAATTAGATATAAAATTATTGGAGAGATTGATAAAAGAAACAACTTCTGTAAAAGATAGAACGGGTGGTTTTGCGGTCTATTTTATACCGCTAAAGGAAGAGTATATAGATGTATGTCAATATATATTAGCAAAACATGGTGTGAATATGGAAAAATATAAAAGTAGCTTAAATGAATTCCCTATTTTAAAGATTTCTTTTAAAGAAATAGATAAATTATCTCAAACAGCTAAAGATTTTTTGTTTTCTATTAATGTAAACCCAGGTGAGTTACAAAAGCATTTGGATAAAATAATTATGGAAATGAAAAACAGATAAAAGCAAGAAATATGAAATTTTGTTCATAGAAGAAAAACGTGTTGACTATTTCGGTTTTTGTGTTAATTTTTGTTTTGCTAAAAAATAATACATTATATTTATTAAATATAAAGGGGTTGCATATGAATAAATTTGATATTGAGATGACTGATGAAAGAAAAAAAGAAATACGTAAATTAAAGCAACAGATACTTAAAGATAGGTTTTTGGCAATTAGTTTTTCGCCGTTACTTTTTTCTTTAATATTAGTATGCCTTCCATTTATTGTGGCGCGAGACGTTATAAAAAAAAGAAAAACTTTATCTAAAAAGCAACTTATACAAGTTGCACTAGCAGATATGGCAAAACCATTTGTTGGTGTTAAGGAACTGATAAAAGATTCGTTTTCAGAAGCTCCTTATAGTTTAAACTCTTTATATATAAAATATAAAAACGAGGATAAAGAAAAAGAAGAAACAGAAAGAAGAAAAATCGAGAATTTTGATAAACAAATTAGTTTTTATATTGAAAATAGTAGTTATATAATAGAATCTGGTAATGGTGAATATAATATATGTTTAAAAAATAAAAACTTTATTTTAAGCGGTAAAAAAGATGAAAATTTACCATTTGTTAAAATTTTAGATGGTTCTAAAGAATACAAAGTAGATTTATCTGATGGAAGTTATTTTGTTTTAAAAGAAAAAGTGATTAAGAAAAAGAAAGAAATTGATGAAAAACGTAATGCAGAAACAGCATATGAAAACAAGAAAAAAATTCTTGAGATATTAGAAAATGGTAACAGAGATAATAAACAAAGGTAAAAACTAGAAATAAGGTTAAAAATAAGTAAAGTTTAAGAAAGATTTAGACTTAAGTATGACAATCTTATAGATATTTTGTAAATATTATAAAATAAAATATTGCTGGATTCATCAATTTTAGAATAAGCTAACAATGAATACAAGGTATCATCAGATTAAATTGAATATATATTTTGTAAAAAAGAATGAAGAAAACTTCATTTAAAAACATGAAATATATTTCAAATGCATTAAATTTTAATAAGCAAGAAATTTAGATAAAATAATGCCGCTTTAGCGGCGTTATTATTTATGGTGCCGGTTATAGGACTTGAACCTACGACCCCCTCATTACGAAGGATAGCACGCCGTATAATCTACAACACGTCACAACAAAAAGCAATAAGTTTTTAGCGGGTTTGCGGATTTTATGCTTTTGCTGGGTTATGGCAGCTAATGGTGTTTTTTGAATAAAATTGTCCCGGTGGTGTCCCTGGGGTTGCTGGTGCTTATTACAGTGATATTCCACATTTTAGCCCCTTTGTTGGGGCACAAAGATATATGGGACAATGGTTTTAAACGGTGATATATATGGATAAATGGTCGCTGGCGCGGTTTTCTTGGCAAAGTATGGTTTCGCGAATAATAAAAAAATACGTCGCAAGGCTTGAATTTCTTTTTTGATTAGGATATACTGCGGACGTTGCCGGTGTAGCTCAGCTGGTAGAGCAGTGCATTCGTAATGCAAAGGTCGTAAGTTCAAGTCTTATCACCGGCACCACGGATTAAAAAACGCCCTTTGTGGGCGGTATTTTTATTTTTTATTAAAACATGGTGCCGTCTTGGCTAGTTTTTTGTCGGCACTTTTAACTCTACGTTCCAGTTTTTTTATATCCTCTGCTGGTGGCAATTCTTCGGGTTTTATGCCACGTTGACCCAACATGCCACGAACAGCGGTGTTATTTTGGATATGTTCATTTGTTATTGGCTCTTCCCCACGTAAATCACTTGTGCGAACATTATGATTCGTCATTTCTGTCGCCAAATTTTTAGCAGCTATTACAACCGTTGGCATAAAATCTGCAAGAGGGCGATAATCAGGTGACCCATATTTGCGTTTCATTTCTAGTGTTGTCGTTCCACCAAATAACGCCGCATCACCCTTAGACCGAATTCTTGCAAATCCAGACTCGTCAACGCCACGCTCATAAATAAGCTTTGAAAGTTCTGTTTCTGACGCGGTTAATTTAGCCCGTGCATCCATACGTTCCGCCAAAGCTAAACGCTCTTCAAGCACTTCTTGGCGACGCGTCTGGATTGCAAAATATGTTTGAGCGAATGCGATTTCTTCTTTTCTTGGGTCACCGTTTTGAGCAATTAAATAACAGGCATAACGAGTTAGTAAAATATCAGATATCGCACGTTCAGAGCCTGAACCTAACTTGACCATTTTGCTGACGTCAGCAAAATGGTTTTCTATGGATATCCCACTGTTTTGGCAAGATATTTTTGCTTTTTCAATAATTTCTTCAAAATTACGCCACTGTACATAGCCCAATAACGTTTGTAATTCACGGGCAGACCAGCATTCAACACCTTCGTGTTCAAACGCAGCATCTTCAAATTTTTTATTTAAGAAAGATACGATTGCTCTATCCATAAAATTCTCCTTTGCGTTGTATAAAATACGCTGTTCACAATGATTTAATATACAGTAGTATATATGCTAAAAATCCGATTCGCCGCAAGGGAAAATATAACTCGGATTGGCTGCCCCCCCGTTAGGGGTTGGGTATATCTATTGTAATATACCGAGTTTACTTTTGGCGGTTTTCCTGATATAATCCTCGTGAATCCAATGGGAATTGGGTTCGGGGCTTTTGCGAGCCTGTAACATATACCTTACAAAGTCTTGCCGTGCCATGTGGACGGATTCTTTGTATTGACTATCCCCCGACCTATGTCGGGGAGCCGTTCGTCATACAACAGGGCTTGCCCGAAAGCGACGGAGTCATTTTTATATGTTATGATTTCGCAAACTCCCCGACCGCTTGATTCCTAAGGCGGTCTTTTTAATTAGGCACCACAAAGGGGAGAAAAAATGGCATATTTATTAGGAATATTTATTGGTGGTTTTATATTCTATTTAATACCTGCTTGGATTGCGTGGAAAAAGGATAGAGAACTACGAAATGCGTTGTTATTTTTAGCAGTAATAATAAATTTGATCTATGTTCCGCTATCAATGGGCTCTGATGTCCAATATGTTTCTTTGATCTATTTGGTATTATGGGCTGTACTGGGGCTGATTGCTATAAAAACATCACGTAAAAATTATGAAAATAATGAATATGAGCCGGCAGAGAAAGAGAACGGTCAATATAGCGAATTCAATGATAGTAATAATGTAGAATATGAAGAAGAGACACAAACGAACAAACTGGCAAAAAATAAATCCGGCAACTCGGGAGTCAATCGCCTTTGTTTAGTCATAGGTGCTTTATTGGCGTGTATTGCATGTCTGGATATTGAGTATCCAAAAGATACTTTGTTGCGAAGTATTATTTGTGGTTGTCCGCGCTGTTCGTGTGACTTGCTTGACGAACCTAATATTTTAAGAGTGATTATTGTATTTGTGTTGCCTTTTCTTATTGCCAAAATTGTTAAATTTATTGTTGCTGGTTTCAAGAAAGACAAAAGCATTCACCAATAAATGGGCATAGGGTATAAAATGTGATAACGGAAATGATAACTCCTGTGGGGCGGCGTTAGCCGCACCACTTTTCTCTGCGACAACAGAGATTATCAAGCTATTGCCCAAGCGAACGAGGTCTGTTGTATCGTTCCGGGGCTGTAAAAACATGTTTCCAATTTTCCCGAAACTATATAGCCGGGAAAATTGGAATTTTTTATAACACAGGTATTTGAATTAGTTTTTTATTTTCCTCCGTTAGTTGCTGTTGGGCGGCTTTTGCTATTGCTGCAGGTTTACTTATGCCTGCGGATTTCAATATTGCGTAAATACGTGATTTAGAAACACCTGTTTCTTCGGCTATTTGGTTTACATCCATGCCAGAGTTCAGCATTTCCACAAATTCTGCAATTTCCTGTTCTTCCTTTCCCTGGGCAAGTGTCCATATTAGCCCAGTGTCGGAATTGGACAGTTTCATTGTAAACTTAGATACTTCGTTTCCGGCAATGCTGCGACATTTTGTATATTCCACAGATATAATCGCACCTTGGTTTGTGGCATATCCCTGGGGACGTTTAAGCAGAATTGACGCATCCAAGATGGTTTCTATGGCTGACGACCCACGTCCCCCCTTGTCTGCATCTTTGCCCGTGTGATGTATCCATAGCACAGAACGTCCCTCTGCACGTTGCAGAACAGACCATTTGTTAAAGGCCTGCCAGTTTGATGCGGCGTTTTCATCTGGGCAATTATACAGCGTATAAATATTATCCAGAATTATTAAATCCACATCACCGATATTACGTATAGCATTGTCCAAAGACGGCCAGTGTCGTGGGTTTGCAATATCTGGCATTGTTGCGTCATTTTGAAAATCACAGCCGTATATGTGCAGATTTTCCGTGTTTACAGATTGACCATTTTGTTCAAATCCGGCAATCAGAGCGTTAAATCTGTCTTGTAATGTGCGACCGTTCATTTCCCCATCCATATACAGTACCCGATATTGTTTTTTTGCCTTGAAGCCCGGAAAACTTATCCCAGACGACACCGCAATAGCCATTGTCATTGCCAAGAATGATTTGCCGATGCCACGTGGCGCGGCAATCATGCAAACACCCTTGATTGGGATAAATGGGTATAGCAACCATTCAATGGGTGGTAAATCCATTTGCAGTAATTCATCAAGTGAATAAATGCGTGCTGCTGGCAGACCGTATATTGGCCGTTCTTTGTCGGACGAATAACTGTAATCATCGTCATACAATTCCTGGTCTAAACCATCATAATTATCCATTGATTCCTCCTTTGGTTTTTGGATTCGTATCCACCCATTGAAAAAACTTATCTACGTTGATAAGCACCTTTGCGCCAACACGACGAATTGCGTCAAACTTGCTCAATCCGTTGAAGTCCGCAAAAAATATTAAGTCACGCAGACTGCCCTGGCTAAATGCCGGATACGCCTCTGCAAACTGCCTAACAGTTTTATAGTTAGGGCTTTGGTTATTGTATGCCATAGTTTTCTCCTGTGGCTTAAGTTATAATATCGCTTTCGCGGATTCGTTCGGCCGAACTTGGTTGTAATATAGAAAGTAAATTGTTGGTTGTACAAAAATTGCCCATCACGCTAGCGTGACGGACAATTACCAGAATAAATTATATTTTAAAGCATTTTTGCCTGAACAAGAGGATTACTGGAATCACGCCTTGAAAAAGCACTTTTAGAAAACGGTGATTTGCTGTTGGGGTACCGTTTATCAAATTCGGTTTTGAACAAGTCGTAATTATATTCGTCAGTATTTCTGTCTGTGCATTTCTCCTTTATTATATTCAATGCCGCTTGTTTTAAATCGCCTCTTTGGTTGTTGGTTTTGGTTGCGCCTTTATAACGGCATTTTCTTTCGCGCCACAGTCTTTTATAATCGTGCGCATTACGGAAACAGAGTTTTATGTCTTCGGTGTATTGCGTGATTGAATTTTCCGTAATCGCGCGATTTATTAGAATAAAGGCGGCCGAAACGAACAGCCAAATAACCCAAACCTCTTGCTTGTGTCGCCCGATGTTCAGTTTTCCAACCGTTTTTTTGAAATCCGTTATATCAAAATTAGCGATGATTTCTTTTATGCCGTGGTCTTGCAAATATTCTGTTGCTTTGACAAGTTTATCTGTATCAAGGTAGTCGGTGACATAGTATGTATGTTCCCACACAAACTCTGCTATAACAGGTTTTATTAGCGGATATTTTTCAATGTCTACCACTTGCAACGGATGCAGATATGGGAACAAATCGGAATATGGCAGTTGTTCAGCCATTTTTACCTCCAAATATTTTTGCGTTCATACGGTCTATGACATCGCTTTTGTGCTGGTCGGATATATGGGCATAGCGTTGCACCATTTGCAGTGTTTTATGTCCCAATACGTCTGCAATTTCGCCCAAACTTGCCCCGTTCATAATCAGATAACTGGCGCATGTATGACGCAGGTCGTGAAATCGGAAATCAACCAGACCAGCATCTTTTACAGCCCTATCCCAACTTTTGCGGATATTAAACGGGCCGGAATTAAATTCATTTGGAAACACCCAGATGTCGGATAGTCTGTGTTTATAAAGTTCTTTCATTGCGTCCAGCGCAGGCCCACGCAGTGCGATACCACGGCGGTCGCCGTTTTTGGTCTTTTGTAATGTCGCCCAGCCACGTTTTAAATCCACATCTGCCCATTTAAGCGTCAATATTTCATTACGACGTGCGCCGGTGGATATGGCAACCATTACAGCTGGATATAAAAACGGATTTTTGGCTTTCTTGACCTGTTCAATTAACCGATTGCGTTCATCGTCCGACAGATAGCGAACGCGTCCCTTTGGCTCTGGCCGGCGTGATACCTTAAACGCCGGGTTTTCATGCAGCCAGCCCAGTTCCTTGACTGCAAACGTTAGCACTGCACTAAGCACTGCTAAATATCTGTTTAGCGTGCTGGGGGATTTTACATTGCCACTTTGTGTTGGGATTGCCTCGATATCCTTAATCGTGTTATAAATGCGATCTGGGGTTATCGTATTCAGTGTGTATGCACCGATAAGCTCGTCCCATACGTTTAATTGTATTTGCGTTGTTTCAGATATTGGACGCTTGCTGTCCTTGGCACGTGTTTTATATTCGGCTATGACATCGTTTAATGTGTGATTCTGGGATTGCATTGTCGGCAGATATTGATTCTCCTTAATCTGCACTTCTAGCTTCTGCGCCCAAGCCTTTGCCAGCGTCTTGCTTGGGAAAGTTGCCGTGCGTGGCACGGCACCCTTGACGCGAACGCGCGCCCTATATACATACTTGTCCCCGCTCTTACGTTTTTCTATTGTCGCCATTGACACATTCCTTTGTTTGTATGGTTATATAAAGCACATATTTTTAAATGTCAACATATACAATGATATGACCAATATTTAAAAAGTGCCGCAAATGTGCCGTTTTTGATAAGTGATTTTAGCGTATGGGACAAATAAGGGACAAGACGCGTTCCAAAATGAACTTTTTATGGCAGATTTATAGCATACAGCGGTGCATATCATTTTATTGCACATTATGGTAAAAAATTGCCACTTTTTGTAAAAAATGTCCCAATGTTGTCCCTTTTACTGTTTAAAACAACTTAAAATCCTGCGAAAATCAAATGGTTATGAAAGATGCCGAATGAGTTTACGAATGAGATGCTCTACCAGCTGAGCTAAACCGGCATACGCGAAATATCTTAATATATGTTTTTAATTATTTCCACATTTAATTTTACGTAAAACAACCATTATACCGGCCGGTGTAATTCCTGGAACTCTTGACAGATCTGCGATATTTTCAGGGCGCGTCGCGGTTAGTTTTTCTATCAATTCATTTGTCAACCCCGGCAGATTTTTATAATCAAAATTTACAGGTATTTTCATCGCTGCGTCGCGTCTGTATGAAGCGATTTCGCGTTCATTACGCTGGATATAGCCTGCATAAAATTTATCGTTTTCTTTTATTTTTTCTGCATGCAGATCATATTTTTTGTTATATTCTTCTTCTATAATAAGCCCCAGTTTTACAGCAGTATCACCAAGACGTGCAATTGCGTTATCACTGCGCAGTGATAATCTGTATTCTGCACGTGATGTAAACATACGATAAGGTTCGTCAACACCAAGCGTTGTTATATCGTCAATTAAAACACCTATCATGGCATTTGTTCTGTCTAAATTTAGTGTTTCTAAATTCAGTGCGAACGCTGCCGCATTTGCACCCGCAACGATACCTTGTGCGGCAGCTTCTTCATATCCTGACGTACCGTTTATTTGACCTGCAAAGAATAATCCTGGTATATCTTTTGATTCCAAGCATTCATTAAGGGCGCGTGCATCAATTGCATCATATTCGATTGCATAACCATAACGTGCTATTTTTGCATTTTCTAAACCTGGAATTGTGCGAATCCATTTGTCTTGAATATCTGCACCGAAACTTGTGGATATTCCATTTGGATAAATTAAATTGCTAAACAATCCTTCTGGTTCCAAGAACACATGATGTGAAGTATGTTCTGGGAAACGCATAACTTTATCTTCTAGTGACGGACAATAACGTGGACCAGTACCGCGAATATCACCGTTATACATAGGAGCGTTTGATATATTTTCACGAATTATTCTGTGAGTAGTTTCGTTTGTATGCGTTATATAACAAACTGCACTATAATTGTTTTCTGGATTTGGTTCAGAAAACCAATCGTGAGGATTGTCACCTGGTTGCAGTTCACACACAGAATAGTCAATAGAAGATTTTTCAATTCGTGCAGGCGTTCCTGTTTTAAGGCGCATTAAAGAAAATCCTGCATCTTTTAGAATACCAGAAATATTAGTATCTGGTTCTTGATAAGTACCATCATCTTGTAGTCTGCCGGACGGTATTTTTTCTGCACCGCGTGTGACCAATCCTTGTAAGAAAGTTCCTGTTGTCAGAACGATTGCTTTTGAGCGATATTTTTTATTTACAGTTTTTTCTTGTAAATTAAGTTGTTCAACTTTTTGAAAACGAATAGTTAGATTTTCATACCTAGACAGAATTTTAACGACAGCATCATGATAAAGGCTTCTATCAATCTGTGCACGCAACGCCTGTGTTGCTGCACCATGTGAAGCGTTAAGAGTGCGAAAGTGGATACCTGCTACATCTGCAGCGCGCCCCATAACGCCGCCAAGAGCATCTATTTCTGCAACCATTTGGGATTTACCTGGCCCGCCGATACTAGGGTTACAAGACATAGCCCCCAGATCAGATTTATTTTGTGTGAGTAATAAAGTTTTTGCACTTCTGCGTGCCGCAGCGGCAGCAGCTTCTACGCCTGCATGCCCACCACCGATAATGATAACGTCAAATTCTGTCATAGCTATTAAAATCTACCCATACCACCGTTTACGTGCAACGTTTGACCGTTGATATAAGACGCTTCGTCAGATGCCAAGAACACGCAAGCATTTGCAATATCTTCTGGTTCACCAAATCTACCTGCTGGTATTTGTGCCAGGTAAGCTTTCTTTAATTCATCAGATAAAATGTCTGTCATAGGAGTCTTAATAAAACCTGGGGCGATACAGTTAGCGGTAATCCCGCGTGATCCTACTTCTGCAGCAATAGATTTCGTCATAGCAATCATACCACCTTTTGAAGCGGCATAGTTAGCCTGCCCTGGTCCACCGATTGCGCCGATAATGGAAGCCATATTAATAATGCGACCAAATCGTTGTTTCATCATAGGCATAATATCCGCACGGCACATTTTAAAGCATGAACGCAAGTTAGTATTAATAACATCATCAAATTGTTCGTCTGTCATACGCATAAGAAGAGTATCTTTTGTAATACCTGCATTATTGATAAGAATATCAATTCTGCCTGCTTGTTCTGTAGTTGCCATAATAAGTTCAATTGCTGCGCCTTCGGATGCAAGGTCTGCAGGAATTTTGATATAAGAGTCATCAAATTCAGAATTTAACTTTGCGATATTGCGACCGGATACAACGACTGTTGCACCAGCTTCTTTCATTTTTTTAGCAATTGCGCCACCGATACCACCA
>CALXMZ010000036.1 GCA_944389645.1 uncultured Alphaproteobacteria bacterium | reverse complement strand
CATAGTCTTAAAAGGTTAAAAACTAATCTTTAAATTTTAAAAGTGTTTCAATATCAACATTAAGAGCATTTGCAAGTTCGAGAATTTTGCCTAGAGACATATTCTGCCGTCCGCATTCAATACAGGCTATATAG
This sequence comes from uncultured Alphaproteobacteria bacterium, assembly GCA_944389645.1. Classification (GTDB taxonomy): domain Bacteria; phylum Pseudomonadota; class Alphaproteobacteria; order Rs-D84; family Rs-D84; genus Enterousia. Next base: position 3,196 of record CALXMZ010000036.1, on the reverse strand, counting down.
TTTTGATTTACGTCAAGAATTTCTGACAGCTGTTCCTGTGTAAGGTCTTTTTTTATGCGTTCTATTTTAACATTTTTACCAAATTTTTTCAGTAATTCCCGTTTGTTCATTAGTTATAATTATACAAAGTTTGACTTATAACTTGTAATATGTTATAAGGTTTATATTATAAGTTATAAATTATAAAAGGGTGAAATATGATTAGACATGCGTTTACTCTTGCTGAGGTATTGATAACACTGGGAATAATAGGTGTAGTAACACTTATGTGAAGTATCCAAGACGCTAGAAGCGTTGAATTTATTTTTCTCTTTTTCTGCTTGTTGTATGGTTTTTAAATCAATTTTCCTTTCACTATTTTCATCTGATATATTAAATATTATTCTTAAATAATTCTCATCAATATATACCCTGTGTATAAAAGTCTCAATGAGCATTTCTTTTGTATTTATGTCATTTGTGTCGGCATTTTTAAAACGTTCTAGGAAAAATAGAATTTGTTCTTTTGAAATAATTGGCTTTTGTTCGTTTAATTCTTCTTGACGTATTTTTAAGATTAAATCCTTCTTTTGGATTTCAAGTTCTGAAAGTCGGTTTTGTGTGGTTTCGGATATAATTCCCTTTTCTATTGCAAATAAAAGATTTTTTAAGGATTTCTCAGTTTCATTCAGCTGGGCCTTTAATGCATCAGATAATTTAAAAGTTGACGTTTCGTGTTCTAATAAACTATTAATTTTTCCGGCTATTTGTTCGAGAATAGAATCGTTGGCCAGAAAGTTTTTTATTTCATTAATAACTAATTCTTCTAAAAATTCCTTCCTAAAAGATTTTAAATCACAGTTTTTATATAATTTTTTCCCGCTGCAGCTATAGTAGCATGTTTTTTCGTTAGTTTTACGTGATATTCGGGCCCTATTACCAACCATTCGACTATCACATTTCCCGCAATATAATTTTCCTGAAAGAATATAATATTCTTTAGCCTTAAATGTTGCTGCTTTTTCTTTGTTCTTTCTCATCTTGTCCTGTACCGTTTCAAATGTTTTTTTATCTACGATTGCCGGAATCTTGTTTTCTAAACAATAGTCGCTCCAACAGTAAAATCCCCCGTAAGCTTTATGGCGTAAAACCTGAAGGATTTTTCTGTTATCCCAAGATGTTTCAAGCACTGTTTTAATTCCGCTATTATTGAGGTTTGCCGCAATTTTATTACTTGAAACACCTGATGCATATTGTTCAAATATATTTCTAATTATAGGAGCTGCTTTTTTATCTATTATATAATGATTTTCTTTGTCTATTTTATATCCCCACAGAATGCCACCACCGTTATATTTCCCCTTTAGTGCTGTTTCTCTTTTACCCCGCATTGATTTTTGTGCATTATATTCGCTAAAATATTCTGCTGCACTTTCTAAAATACCTTCAAGCATAATGCCTTCCGGGCCGTCAGGAATATTTTCTGCAGCATAAAGCAGTTTAACACCGTTTTTGCGTAGTTCGTGTTTATAGATTGCGGCAAGGTAGCGATTTCTTGCAAAACGATCTATTGACCATACAAATACAGCTTTAAAAATCCCTTTCTTACTGTCCTCAATCATTTGTTGGAATGCGGGTCTGTTGTCATTTCGACCTGTCATTGCCTGGTCAACATATTCTTTTACGATAATATAATTTTCTCTTTTTGCTTTTGCATATATGTCGGTAAATTGTCCTTCTATTGACTGTTCGTTTTGTAAGTGACTTGAATATCTACCGTATGCAGCTGCAGGTATTGGTTTGGTGTTCATAAATTATAAGTCTAGTTATTTTATATTTGTCCAGTCAGATAAAAGTTTTTGATTTATTCTTGAATATCCGTCATCGTGTTCGCTTATTCCGGCTTGTGATTTTCTTCCATCTGCTATCGAAGAAGCCTGTATAGCAAAATCATTCGCGGACATCGTATCACCATCCATTTTGTCGCTGTTTGAAGCCCATATACAATTATATATTTGTGAACCATTTTTTACTAATGTTCCAATAAAATAAACATTTTCAAAATCCTTTGATTTAGTTACATAAATTTTATTTGTATCAACAATTTCCCAATTCTTATTGAGTGCAAACTTCATATTTTCTATTAGTTGAGGCGATGCAGTATTAACCGGATTTACAGATATTTCTTTTTTGGTCTCAACCGGTACATTGTTACTTTTTGATCCGCATCCAGTAATCATAAAACTGCTTATAAATAAAATTAATACTAGGACATAAACTTTTTTCATTATTAAACTCCTTTTTACCTTGCTACTCTTCCCCACCAGCGGATTTCACCGATTACGTCAAAATCAAAATTGATATTTTTTGAAAAGTCAACGTAAAACGGATCATATTTTTTCTCATTATCTGAAATGACTTTAACAGTATTTGGCGGGATTTTTTGTAAACGTTTTGCATACAGCTGGCCGTCTATTCTTACACAATAAATGCGGCCGTCGTAAACTTCTTTTTTTGATGTATCAATCAACAGGCTGTCTCCGCCTTCTATTGTCGGATACATACTGTCTCCGGAAGCGAAAATCATCTGTGTTTTGCCGGAAACAATTCCAATATCTTTTGCGAGTTTTGAACTTATTTCATATACGCCGGTTTGATTTTCATCATATACACTGATACCATAACCCATGCTCGCTGTTACATTTCCAAAAACAGGTATTTTGATAAAATTATTGTTTACAATATTGTTGTTTAAATCAACATTAAATGCCTTTTCTATTTTTTTGAGCTCTTCAGGTTTAAATTTACTGTTTCGTGTCGCCCTGGCACTCATTGTTCCTTTATCAATACCAATAATTTCACACAATTCTTTTTGGCTTATGTTACGTTTTGTAACCTGTAAAAGTTTAGCTAAAACCGTATTATAGTTCATAGTACTCCTATATCTGATGTAAATTTTGTTGACTTTATCTAAAAATTTGTTGACTTTATAAACAAAATATTATATATTGTTTTTATAAGTTATTTTACATGATTTTAAATGACTTTATGTTTTCAACATTAACACAAAGGCAACTATTTTGTTGTCTATTGTGTAAATTTTGTTTACAAAAATTTATGCAAAATCTGTATAAATATGACATCAAGTTAAAGAAAGTTGACATTATGGTAAATTTTTACGAAACAAAACAAGCAGCAAAAATTCTGCATTTAAGTC
>CALXMZ010000035.1 GCA_944389645.1 uncultured Alphaproteobacteria bacterium | reverse complement strand
TGTTGTATACAAAATAATTGATACAGAATATGCAAAGAACAAGCAAAAAATGATGTTAGATTTTGATAACTTTATTACAAATTCTTCTATGGTTACTTATTCTATGCAATATCCTGATGTGTGCACCCCTAATTGTGGAACAGACATTGGATTAAATGCAACAAATGCTGACCTTGAAATAATCAAAGTCTATATTCAACAACTTTTATATGCTTTGCCGGTAAAACAATAAATGTTTAATTATTAAATAGCTTAAATTCTTGCTGCCTGCGATTAGTTAAACCTGCCATTTCCCTGCCACCAGATTTATTCCATGCCATCCATGCAGATTCCAATGTTGGGTATTTTGTATTATGATAATTTGAATCATTTACATATTTTACAACTGTGGAATTTGCAAAGTTTTTTGCGCCTATGTTATACGCCAAAGATACCAGTGCATCATATTGATTTTGAGACAGCGGGACAGTTATATTGTCTTTAATTGCATGTTCTGCCGTTGATATATCTGAACGCAATATTTCAGTTGCTTGTCTTTCTGTGATACCATGCTTAAAATCTTCATCCGATTTTATCAAATGACCATAACCAATTGTTGCGCCAGCGGGTAATTCTTTATCTGAATTTAAAGGTCTTCCTGTTTTATCATCATAGATAACATGCTTGTCACCGATTTTAACACTGCCTTCAAATCGTTTTAACACATTTATACCTTTATCGCTAATTTTCATATTATTGACCTTATTTTCATGAATAAAAAATCCCGCGATTGCGGGAAAAAAATACGGCATCTGCCGTTCTATATTTCAAAGTTAATTGTACCATAAATATGCACAAAAATCAATCCAAACTGGCATCGCATTTTTTAACAAAGTATGTTAGGATGCGGAAAATGTGGTATTTAATGCCCCATAAAACATACAGGTAATACAAGATTAAAAAAGTCCCGGAAAGCGGAGCAAAAATAAACCCCACAAGAATTTTGTGGGGATTTATTTATTACTGGCGTCAGGAAAAGACATTCAAACATTCGATTTTTTTGGGTGTGTGTGCGATGTTTATAACTTTACAGCAAAAACATTGTACACAATATTTTTCGCCACACACAAGCCAATATTTCGCCGGTTTGCACCATAACAAAATTAGAAAAATTAAACCGCTGTTTTTCACAGCGGACTTTAAGTAAAAAAATATGTTATTGTGGCGGATGGGGAGGGATTCGAACCCCCGGTGGAGTTGCCCCCACAACGGTTTTCAAGACCGCCGCATTCGACCGCTCTGCCACCCATCCGAAACTCTTTTGACCGACGGACTTTCAACCTACGGTTTTGCTCGCTTATCGCACCTGACGGTGCTGCTCACCACTCGTTCAAAACTCTTTTTAACCGTCAGATCATCAAATTAGCTTTTTATCACTTATCTAACCAGACGATTAAACTATTCTACATTCTCACTATAGACTTCATTTCGTTCGCCTTGCTAAATGATCTGCAAAAACGAAACTGTTGCTAATTCTAAGTCTACCAGAAACTTTTTAACTCTGTCTAGAATACACTTTTTTCTAGCAAAATCAATATTATTTTATCACTAATATAAAAATTGCTTATTTATTTTTACATATTTGTAATATGTGACGCAATAAAAAAATTCGGTTTCTTCATTAAAAAACTTATATTTTTAACCTCCATTTTTATATAATTCATTATTATATAAAAGGCTTTCTATGGCAAAATTAACAATGGAACAAAAATATGCTTTACGCGTTTATAATAATGCTATTTCTTTGCTAAACGACGAATTAATAGACACCATACCAGGGAAACGAGAAATTTTATCAATGAATTATGAATATGCTAGACAAGCCTTGATTGATACTGGATACCCACTTATTATCAATGAAGAAAGAAAAAAAAGAATAAAGGAAGGCATATTGAATTTGTTGACCCACCCACAAATGACATTTCGTGCAAGAAAGCTTTTAACTAATAACGAAATAATTTCGAGAGAACACCAGAAAAAACGTTAAATTTATCAATTTTTTCTGTTTGCTTTTATCGCATATATAAAGACGAAAACTGAAATAAATAACATTAACCCAGATAATAATTGCCCCATTGTTAATCCCCAACTAGTTAGGAACCCTATCTGAACATCTGGCGCCCGAAACTGTTCGCATATTATCCTAAATATTGCATAAAGTATACCAAGCATCCCCCCCAATGCGCCTGGATACTTACGTAAATTAGTATATTTGTATAAGCAATACATTATTATAAATAGCAAAATACCTTCAGTCATAGCCTCATACAACGGACTAGGATGACGCGGTATATCATTATACCCCACAAATACTACCCCCCATGGCATATCCGTAGGACGACCCATTATTTCCATATTTATAAAATTTGCTATTCTCCCAAAAAATAAACCTATCGGTGCTATTAAAGCTAAAATATCCAGTATTCTTAAAGCATTTAAATTCTCTTTCTTTGAAAATAATAAAGTTGCAACTATAACCCCTATTAAACCACCATGAAAACTCATTCCACCATGCCACACCGCAAATATCTCTAGCGGATGCATAATAAAAAACGATAAATTATAAAATAATACATAACCCAGACGCCCCCCCAATATGACGCCTAAAATTACATACGTTAATAAGTCGTCTATTTGTTTTTTCGACAGCTTTATATTCTCATCTTTACCTGTCATAAAATAATGAAATGCAAAATAACCGACAACAAATGCCGCAATATATGCCAATGCATACCATCTTATATCCAAACCAAAAATACTAAATGCAACAGGTGATATAGGGTATATAGATATAGCCATTTTAAATCTTTTTATAAGGTGATAAGTTTTCAACTATTTCCATCTGCTTACGTAACCTTTTACTATCTGCAGTTTCTATTTTTTTCATTTCTTCTAAAACCTTAACGGCTTTTTCATATTCTTCATGTAAATATTTCTTTGATAATTTCGCATCTGAATCCATATCGATTTTGGGACCATACATTTTTATTCTATTTGTTCTGGCACGTTCAATTTTCCTATTCATAAAAACCCCTTATTGTTTAAACTTGAATTTTATTTGTTATTGTATTATATATTTGTGTGACTAACAAGGAGAAATAAATGGCAGTAAAAAGTATTGCATTAAAAACAAAAGCAGACACGTCAAAACACGACGGTAAAAAAACTAGCGGAATAGATTTATATTTAAAACGTATTTTTGCCTTAATGTTCGGTGCAGTTGGAATAACAGCGTTGGCATCTTTCATAACGATGGCAACACCTTTATGGACAACATTATTTACGGCGACGGGATTATCCGCATTTTATTATATATTATTATTTGGCGGTTTAGCTTTATCCATATGGGCTCAGGTTCGAGCTTTTAGTTTTAAACCATCAACAGGCATGTTATTGCTGCTATTATATGCAATATTAATCGGTATTGTTATGACCCCTTTATTACTAGTTGCCGTAACAAATAATCCATATACAATATTATCTGCTTTTATAATTGCTGCTATTATGTTTGCATGTATGGCTTTATTTGGTTACAAAACTGTCAAAGATTTATCTTTTATGGGTATATTCTTGATGATGGGTATGATAGGCTTAATTCTGATTGGAATTGCTTCTTTTATATGGCCGGCTATGTTAGGAGGAACTTTTGGAACAATAGTTTGCTTTATCGGCGTGTTAATATTTGCGTTATTTACAGCATATGATATGCAGAATTTAAAGCGTGCTTACGCCGTAGTGGGTGACGAAACACAAAAAAATCAGTTAGCAGTATTAGGAGCTTTACATTTATATATATCCTTTGTAGCAATGTTCCAATACTTATTAAGTCTATTTAACAGAAATTAATAATGAAAGACGGAGATAAAAATGGCTTATAAAATAGATTCTAACAAATGCATAGGTTGTCATTCCTGTATGGGTGCGTGTCCCGTTATGGCAATATCAACAGGAACAGATGGTAAATGCGTAATAGACCCTGCAAAATGCATGTCTTGCGGAACTTGCGCTGCTATATGCCCCGTTACAGCAATCGAACCAGATATAAAATAACTAAAATTTAAACGAGGTTAAAGCCTCGTTTTTTTTGTATTATTTATTGCAAAATAATAAAATCAGTATAATATAATACCGTAAATATTTAGGGGTTAGAAAATGCCAGCAAAAACAATTAACGATGTAGTAGCGTTATGTAAAAGACGCGGTTTTATTTTTACGGGTTCCGAAATCTATGGTGGATTAGGTGGTGCTTATGATTACGGTCCATATGGCGTAGAACTAATGAAAAATATTCGAAATGCTTGGTGGAACGCCATGATCTACTCTCGTAATGATATAGAGGGTTTAGATGCGGCTCTTATAAGCAATCGACTACTTTGGAAATACTCCGGTCACGAAAGTAGCTTTTCTGACCCATTGGTTGAGTGCAAAAAATGTGGTGCTCGCATGCGGCAAGACAAAATGAAAGACCAAAAAAAATGTGACAATTGTGGTAGCACCGAAATTACAGAACCGCGGGCATATCAACTGATGATGGGATTATCTATCGGTGCAACTGCGGACGGTATAATTAACGCTTATTTACGTCCAGAAACGGCAACTACGACTTACGTTAATTTTAAAAATGTTTTAGATGCTAAACCGCATAAATTACCTTTCGGTATAGCTCAAATCGGTAAAGCTTTCAGAAATGAAATTTCTCCGCGTGGTTTCGTATTCCGTATGCGAGAATTTGAACAGGCAGAAATGCAATATTTTGTAAGACCAGAAGAAGATCAAAAATATTTCGAAATGTGGAAAGAAATTCGTAGAGCATGGTGGATAAACTCTCTTGGTATACCTGCAGAAAAGTTACGTTTTACGCCACATGAAAAACTTGCACATTATGCAAAAGCTGCAGGCGACATAGAATATGCTTTTCCCGACGGTTTTGATGAAGTAGAAGGGATACATAACCGCCAAGATTTTGATTTAGGTTCACATACGAAAGCCCAAGACGAGTTCAAGATCCATGCAAACGTTATGGAAAACAAGGATAGTACCACAAAACTATCTTATAGCGATCCGCAAACAGGTGAAAACTTCATACCATATGTTATCGAAACTGCTATGGGCGTTAACCGCGCAATGTTAGCAGTTATGCTAGAAGCATATACAGAAGAAACGCTACAAGATGGTAAAAGTCGCATTGTATTAAAACTAAAACCATGGTTGGCTCCTGTAAAAGCAGCGGTTATACCACTAGCGCGAAACGTACCAGAATTACTAACAATCGCAAACGATATTGAAAATTCTTTACGCAAATTAAATATAGGTCGTATCGAATTAGAAAATTCTGGGAACATAGGGAAAAACTATCGTCGCCATGATGAAATTGGTACACCCGTTTGTATAACTGTAGATCATCAGACTTTAGAAGATAATACTGTAACTTTAAGACATCGTGATACGATGAAACAGGAACGTATCAATATAGCCGATGTATCAAAAACTGTTTTGGATATAATAAACGAAAAATAAAAAACAATAAAAAAGCCCAATAAAGTGGGCTTTTTTTTACATACTTGTATTTGGTATCGCGATTATATCATTATAATAACCTAAAAATCTTTTCCCTGTTACACAATAAATTTTCTGTAAAGAATCTTTATATTCACGAACGGCCGTTACCCAACGATTCTGAATATCACTTTGCGCCCCCTGATAAGCAGAAAAAGCACCAAGAGCACCACCCACACCAGCACCAGTTAAAGTCGCTTTCAACCTAGCTTTATTACTTAGATCAATTATTCCACCATCACTAGCTTCTACTTTCATAGGGTAAAAATAATTAATAGCATCTTCTTTCTGACCATCCTCAAAAAGATATGGTTCACCTTTTGTGTTTCGACCGTAAACTATGACACCGTTTCTATGATTCTTCTTCCACTCACGCCAATCTGATTGTTTTAATCCGAAAGCTTTGTCCCTTACATCTGCTATCATTGCCGGTATCTGACGTTCTATGCTATTTGCGGACTGAATCTCGATAAAAATACCCTCTTCTTCTTGTTTCGTATTTTTGTTTGTTGAAGCTTCTTCTGCACTGATTATAGATTTTTTACCATTTGCATCTATAGCCATATAAAATTGATAACTTTTATTATTTAAAATCTCATTCATTTCTTCTTCCCCAAGATCTTCTATACTAAGATTTGGAAATTTAGAAAGCTTTATATTTATCAAGTCTTTCTCTGAACAACTATTTTCATTAGTACAAACATACGTTTGCGTTGTTGACACATTGTAAAACATCTTCATATTTTCCATGGGTTTACCTACAATATAACTTCCCCATAAACAACTAGTTTTTCTTTTATCTATCTCACAGTCTTCTATGCGAAGTACTTCATCACCTACTGCCATTATGTTACCTATTAAACCACCAGCAGCAGCATTTACCCCAGTAGACAATATTATATCACCACCGACCTTACCAGCATATGCGTTACCAGCCATTACAGCAGCGCCTGATAAAGCACCTATTGCAGTTCCCTTCATTTTACCTTTATCTGTTCCCAATAAATCATCATTACCTACATCATTTTTACCGGCAATATTACCGCCTATAGCACCGATAATGGCACCTGCAGCAATTTTTAAAACGGCATTCTGCTTTTGCTCTTCATTCATAACCGCAATTACGTCGTCAACAGTAGGTTCTTGGTCAGCAGGAAATTCTATACTTTCTGCCTCTTTCATAATCAAAACGTCTGGGAATTCAGAAATATTACATTTTATTGAATCTCCAGCAGATAAATTAGCCTGTGCTAATAAAAGATCCGAACCGTCTGGTGCCGCTTGATATGCATACATCTTAACAACGCTAACACAAGTAGCTGCCCCCCCATTTCCCAAACCTATCGTGGGTCTATCCCATGCAAACTCACCATTCGGATAAATTAACGAACACGCCTCTAAATCAGGTAAAGTTACAGATATACCATCCGTTTTCCCACTAGCTATTTGTTCTGCCAAACTTTTATCGGCAACTCTTACAGGTAAATTGTTTTCTATGTCAGTAGATGGTGTAGTTGCCGTTGTAACTGGTTCGTTATAATATTGAGCCTGCTGCATTGCATTTACTTGATTATACGCATTCGCATAACTTCTACTGGCATTACCAATCCTAATACCAGCACTAGCATCAGCAGCTATAATACTAGTAATTAAACATGCTAACAACCGACAGTTAATAATAGAATTTAATTGTTTCATACTAGACTCGCATTGTTTATACAAGTAAAAATTAAATCTAACGTTATAGGTACTCTAAAACTGTAGTCTTAGCCTTAACCCCAAATCAACAGTACCAAGGCGACCACTTTCATACCAATTTGTATAATGGAACACGCTATCATACGGAGCAGGATATTCGTTACCAGCACCATCACCCAACCATTCTGTCTGAGAAACTATTATACTTCCAGAAGTTTGTATTTTACCTAAGTTTATATACCTAACAAAAAAATCTAATTTAATTCCACCGTCCAGTTCTGTGGTTACACCGCCTTCAAACATAAACGCAAGCTGTTCCTGCGTTCCACCATTATGATAGGCATAAACGTCCGATATACCCGTTAAATCACCTGCACCGGCAGCGCTTGGCAACTTTTCAGAATAAAAAGTACTGTCATATACAACATAATCAGCAATCGTATTTAAAGATATACCAACGCCTACCCCAATATATGGTCTTAATGCACCACCCGCTAAATAACCCGTATATGAATCTATATTATAGTACAAGTTTAACATCGTTGCATTAGCCGTGATAGCCCCACCATCAACTTCTGCATCGACATAACCACCTACACCATCTGAAGACTGAACCATGCTAGGGTAACTTATACCTGAATAACGCAAATAAGAAAAATCTACACGGATATCGTTATTTATTGATGCCCCGACAGATAATTGCAACGGGATAACTGTATCTGAATTAAAATCTGCCTCTTGGAAAGCCCCAGGGACAAAAAAAGCATTTTGTTCGTTCATATAATCAGCAATCATTGAACCGCTAATACTAGCCGAATAACCGACAGATAACCCAACATACAAACCGCTATCCGCCAATCTATCATAATCAGCAGGTTGATAATACTGCCTACCGGCGTTCGTTGCATTTGAACCGACACGAGGCAAAGAACCAGTTACTCTTGTCGGGCTAGCTGCATTTGTACTTCCTGTCGTTACAACTGTACTTGTACTGGTTGTAGTTGGTAAATAAACAACCTGCCCTTGCGCATTTGTCCCTTGATAACCTGTATAAACTGGATATGCAGCATCAGAATAATTGAAAAAACCAAACAAAAACCCAGCCACAGAAGCAAATATGCCGATTTTTTTCATAACTTTCCCATTTCCCTTTTGAATTATTATAACATAAAATTTAATCATATAAAAGTATTTAGTAAAATTTAAACCCATAAAAAATACCGTCCTAAACTTTAGAACGGTATCGTGTCCAATATATGTTAATTTAATTATTTACATTAGAATGCTAAGTTCAAACGAACACCAACTTCGGCTTTAACGTCCGAACCATTCTGAGAGTTATCATGAGCAGTGTCAAATGTATATTCTCCATACAATGCGACCTGCATCGCATCTGTTAACTGATTTGCAACAGACAATGACACAATAAATTCATCAAAACCATCTTGCATATCAGACAGTTTTGAAATCAAGCTATCTGCCGCCATTTCTGCTCTGATATCATCCAGCTCTGTTGATAAACTTTTTACCCCATTATCAGCATGATGATTATATTTAAAACCACCACCAAAAGACCATCTATCTGTCAATTGATAAAATGCATTTACACCTGCATTAATTTCCGTCGTAGACTTCAAATCAACGGATATTTCTGATGGTATACCAATGCTATTCAAAACAATATTGTTAATTTCGATAACGTTATTATCGCTACCAAAAGTCTTTAATAATTCAACAAAAGCACTTGTCGTTAACTTTGACCACGTTTTACCAAAGCGCACTCCAACATCTGCTCCCCAACGACCGTTTGAATAGTTATCATAATTAAAATAACCACCAGCTAATGGATTCATCTGATTTAAAAATACATATTCTCCACGCATTTTGTTTATCCCACCTAAGTGAGCATCTGCATAAACGTCAAAAACAGTTCCGTCATTAAATTTTAATGCGCGATAAATTAAACCTGCACGACCGTGGTTTAAACCTTTACGATCAATATCATCAGCCTGAGTATATGCAAAAGCACCACGGATAGCTAAACGATCTGTTATACCATAACCTAAATCTTCTTGAACACGCCAAATAGGGAATTCTGTCGCCCCTGCATGATTTTTTAGTTTATTTGCTGTGGTATCATCTGTAACTTTGTACATAACACCAGCACCTGTTTTAGAATAAAATTCACCAGAACTTGGTAAATATAACGGGTTTTCTAAATTAGCAGCCATTGCAGGTACCGTAAAAACAGATGCAGCAACTGCCATTTTTAAAGATTTTTTCATCATTTACTCCTTGTTTTAGATGAAATATCACAGCCCCCATTATTGGCAAGACTGCGGTTAACGCCCATACCACCCATTATTGGCAATAGTATGTTTTTTGAGACGTAAACGTAGTTAAGAATGCAATATAATGAGACTAAAGTCAAAACAATTTTATATGTTGTAATAATACATACTTGAACCCATAAATTATTTAACTATATTAATATATTAATAAGAGATAAAAACAACCCAAGAGGTGAGAAAATGGAAGAAGATTTTAACAAATATATGAAAATTATTGCGGGTAAAAATACACAGAACACTCAACAAAAAAACTTATCGGATATAGACAAACAGAAAATATCTTCTGCTTATTTTCAATTATTTTATAACCTATCTTTTGCAAACTGGTTAAAAGGTTGCTCTTTGGGAGAAGCTTGGTATAAAGCAATTGAACACATGAAAGCGTTCATAAGCACAAAAAACCAAAAAAATCCTGCAACTATGTATATACGTCAAATATTTGCGGCTCATAAAATCAAATGGTCTCAACTTATAATGACAAGCCAGAACAAAGATTCAAAAATCAATTGTAATAGCGAAAAAAGACAGGAATGGAATAAGCGAGTAGCAAAAAATATAGCAGATTCCTTAAAAATTATAAATGACTCTATTGCTTTATACGCTGCGAAAGAACAAAGTACAGAAAATCCGTCAATACAGAAATCAGAATTTTTATCTGCACAACAAAAAATGCAGATGTTAATTATGTGGCAAGTGCAAAAACAAAACGAAAAACGTGCGGCATAAATAAAAAAGGGCTAAAATTAGCTCTTTTTATTTATGTTTATACGCCAAAACATAAGGCATAAACTTATCTTGCCGCCCTTTCCCAAACCATTCACGCGGAATTAACAAACTGTTATGTTGCCCCGCTGACATTTTTGGCAATTCTTCACCATTCTTCGCATTAATTATTTTTGAAAGAGTAACTGAAACACTGTCTATAGTACCCGGTAATAGAAATGTTATCTTATCTCCCATTTTAATTTCATTACGAAGTTCTAACGTTAGATTTTTATCATTTATACCGGTTACAACGCCAGCCGCCTGATATTCAGATGTTGAACGAGTCGTTTCATAATTATGTGCTTCTGGTCCAAGATTTCCGTCAAAAAAAGCCGTCGTATAACCTCGCGTTTCTAAACGTTCTAATTCTTTCATAAAAGGTTCAGGATCAAACCCATCTGGGTTTTCTTTATACTTATCTATCGCGGACCGATAAGCATGAACCACAGAACCAACATAATACTCACTGCGATTGCGACCTTCTATTTTAAGAGAATCCGGACCAGCTTCTATAACTTCACGCAACCGAGGCATTAAACATAAATCTTTCGAATTCATTATATACGCCCCATGTTCGTCTTCTTCTATGGGCATTTCCATACCAGATTCACATTCTCGCAAAAATACATCATATTTCCAGCGACACAATTGTGCGCAAGCCCCACGATTTGCAGGCCGCCCTGTAATAAAATTAGACAATAAACAACGCCCAGAATAACTCATACACATTGCACCATGTATAAAAATCTCCAATCCTATATCTGGACACTGTTTACGAATACTTTTAAACTCTTCATGAGAGACTTCACGTGCAAGAACGCAAAGTTTTGCCCCCGCATTTTGCCAAAACTTTACGCTTAGTGCAGAACAAATGTTAGCTTGCGTAGAAATGTGTATCGGCATATCGGGGTGATTTTCACGTACCCAAGTCAAAACACCCGGATCAGAAATTATAAGAGCATCTGGATTTAAATAATTTATAACCTTACTAACACGTGGCATATTTACAAAATCCCTATCATGTGCAAAGAGATTAAAAGCTAAATAAACTTTTTTCCTCGCATTATGCGCAAGTTCAATTCCCTGCTTTACCTCTTCAATAGTGATTTTTGCACGTGCACGCATGGAAAAACCCGGCAACCCAGCATAAATAGCATCTGCCCCATATAAAATGGCTGTCTTGAAAGCATCCAGCGTACCAGCTGGTGCTAAGAGTTCCGGTATCTTCTTCATAAGTATAATTTTTAACACTTATTTTATAAAAGCAAGCATTTTTATCTTGAAATTGAATTTTTTAACATGTATAGTAAACCACGTTGCCAGTTTAGCTCAGCTGGTAGAGCATCTGATTTGTAATCAGAGGGTCGTTGGTTCAAGTCCGACAACTGGCACCAGTATAAAAAGCTCCATATGAAGCTTTCATTTTAAACATTTTTTAACTTCAATTCACACAACATATCCTCATAAAAATTTTAATTAATAGTTTTTATCTTTATCTATTTCAAAATCATATAAATGTTCATTTTTATGCAACAAATAAAAAAAACAGGCTTATTAGCCCGTTTCAATTATTTATTTTTTTTATTTTTCGTTTTATTCGTTTTAATCTTTTGTTCTTCAGAGCTTTCTTCGTCTACTATATCAAAACCTATAATTTCTTTCATTATCTCTCTCGCCTTAGGGCTTTTATCAGCATATTTTTTTACTGCTAATATCAGTAAAGTAGCTAATATTTTTTCCAAATATTTCGAAGAAACACTTTCTGAGACTTTGTCTTTTATTTCAGTTGCCACATCTTGAACAATATTTTTTGCCTTATAAAATAAAGAATGACGACGGCGAATATATTTTCTTATTTCACCAATCCACATTACCAATAAAGCAAAAATGACAGGAACTGCTACACAAAAAACAACATATTTCTCTATGGAATCCGTACAAAAACCATTTGTAAAAATACTATTACAGCTGGTTTTTGAATGTAAAAACAGTATCGCAAATATCTCATATAATGATAATATAGTTATATAAATTTTCATTTTTAAAAACATTCTTTACTCCTTTGTTCATATTTTATTGTTTACTAGGTATAAATCTTATACCTAATAAAATACTCCAATCGTTTCTATGCCAATCACCACCAACTCTTTTACCAACCCTAGTCCAAATACCAGTAGTTCTATTTAACATCGTTCCTAACTCAGCTTCTACCAAATACTCTTGCCTACCATTTTCATCATTTATCCAAAGCTGTGGGTCTAAAGCCAACCACCAACCTTTATTAGATAAATACCCCATAAGTAATCTTACCTGAGTATGATTTATATCTTGATATTTCCTTGGTTCCAAATTTTCTAAAGATATAAACTGTTTCCCAACTAATGCAGCAAATATATTCGAGCTAAAAGCATAAACATAAGCTAACGTCGGATCAAACGTATATTGCTTCATCCCCAAATTATCAGACGAGGCCGTCGGTAAAATAAATTCCGTCGCGGCAATTATTACATTTTTACCAAACCTATATTGGCCTCTACCACGAAGCCTTAAGTCCCCTATTCCACTACTTGAAATACCATGCCCAGAAAAATAACTTAATGGTAGCTCAAAATTTATACCATAAGCCCCGTATAATTCTTTATCATATTTTAAACCTAACGTGGTAATAGATGGACTCCCTTCAGCATCAATAACATTTAAACTTGGCAATAATTCTAACTTAGTCACATTATCAGCGGGATTAACACCTTTGATCGCGCTTTCAGCAAAAGAAGAAAATGGAATCAATAAACAATAAATGCAGAAAAACAACTTTTTTTTCATTTTTTTGCCCTGTACTTATACCAGAATATATTTTCAAAAAAATGAAAAAAAATCATCAAGAACTAAAACCTATACTCCATCAAACACATTAAGCAGGAAGGACATAATTAAACAATTTATTTATTTTGCTATTGCTGTTCGGTATCTCTTTCCTCTTCAGCCCTAGCCGCAGTTTCTATCTGTAACAACTGATTTTCAAGTGCGGTTCTTTCAGAAGATTTATAACCAGTTTCTTCAACTTTTACTACATTATCTTCTATTCTTTCACCACCAGAACTTTCTTTCGTAGATTCTGATTTATTTGAAATTACTGGGTTTATCAGATTTTTATAAATTTCTATCGCTTCTTTTGTACCTGTCATATCCCTACGTATTAAATTATTTTCTTCCCCAGGTATAAACCACTCGTCTAATTTCAAAGCAGTTAATTGCATTATCGGTCGCGTTCTTGAATCTGCAACCCATTTCGGTAAAACAAGAGCATCAGAATAATACCACAAGGCAATCCAATATACTATGCCCATAACAATGATACCACGAATTATCCCGAATATAATACCTAATGTACGATCTGTCACTTTCATCATGCTACCCTGAATTTTATCTCGCAGTTTCTGATTAAAGAAACCAACCAACATTAAAATCACAAAAAATACGATAAAATAAGATGCGATTAATGTACCAACAGTAGAATCAGATAGGTCGAACAAATTTTGTAATAACTTATCTAGTAAAGGCGAAACAAATCTTGCCGTAATAGCAGCAATTACCCATGATAAAGTCGCTACCGTTTCATAAACACCTCCACGAATACTAGCCCAAATAGTAGAAGCAATAATTACACAAACATAAATATAATCAAGACTTGTTAAATCAAACATTTTTTTCTCTATATTTTTCTACAAATAAAAATTATTTCTTTTTATCTTTCCTAAGTAAGACAAAACCTAATACCGCAATTAAAGCAACTAATAGAACATATAAATAATTTGCGGAATTCATATCATTTTTTTTTTCTGTTTTATCTATTTCGTCTTTGGGAATGTATTCCGATATTGCATTTTTGCGTTGTTCATGTTTCTTTTTAAATGCAACGGAGTCTTTTTCTAAAGCTTTTTTATTTTCAGCAACAATCCTCTTATCATCTTCAGACATATCTTTTTCTACAGCATCTCTTAATTCTTTTTTCATAAATTCTGCGTAACCTTGGAAACACTTATCACCGACAACAATTACAGGAACACCACCGTTATCATATTTACATTTTGATAACGCGTTTTTAAAAACAGGCAAATTATTTTCTTCCATAACATTTACCTGAATGATTCTTAAATGCGGATACTCGTATATCATTTCATTAGAAAAGAAATCTTGCGCATGATGACAATGCGGGCAGTAAGGTGAATAATATAAAGTTATATCTGCAGCGAAAGTTGTTTTCATAAATATTAAACTAAAAAAAGCCATTAAAAACGAAAGTTTTTTCATAAAAATCTCCTTTTCAGCTAGATTATAGAAATCTGACGACAAACGTGCAAGCTATTTTTAAACTTTACCCGTAAAAAAAAAAATCCTGTTGTTTTTTACGTGACTATTTTACAGAATTTAATAAAAGGAGTAAAAATGTTTTCTTTAGAACAATTCCCATTACCATTTAAAACAAAAGATCTTGAACCATATATATCTGAACGAACGATGAATTTTCACCACGGGAAACATTTAGCAACATACATAAAAAATTTAAACGATTTGTCAGAAAATACAATTTACGCAAATTTACCTTTGCATGAGATAATTATAAAATCTTTCAAAGATACTAACGCAAAAAAATTATATAATAATGCAGCTCAAGTATTTAATCATAATTTTTTCTTCCATTGTTTATCAAACAAAAAAAACTCAATTCCAGAAGAAATTATTAAATATTTTGGCAACAAACAAAAATTCTATGAGGATTTTAAATCCATTGCTTCATCGGTTTTCGGTAGTGGTTGGGTTTGGTTGGTTGTTGATAAAAATAAAGCTTTAAAGATCATTAATACTTCTAATGCAGATACCCCTATTGCTTACGGCTTAAAACCGATCTTAGCAATTGACTTATGGGAACATGCCTTTTACCTAGATTATCAGAATAGACGAGCCGATTTTATTGAAGACTTTTTACAAAATTTAATAAATTGGCAATTTGTAAAAGAAAACTTATCCGAATAAAAATCGGCTATAAAACCTAATTGTTAATATCTATCATAAATAACAGGTGTTTTATTTATAGTATAAACCCTGCCAGAATTTTCTTTATTATAATAAATATATAAAACGTTCGTAATATCCTGTTTTACCCAAGGATTTTTTAACCCTATAACTTGACGTTGGGTATTATATGGGAATACCATATGAAAAGTATTATCGAAGACTTTTGAATAAGAGTCATTAAAACTTTGACTTACTATCATATTCATAATTATTATACCACCAGATGCAATCTTAGATTTTATACGTTCCATAAACTCAACAGTTATTAACCCTTCTGGTATCTGATAAGAATTCGAATAAACATCCAATAATATTAAGTCATATTTTTCTACTGTATTTTTTAAAAACTGACTTGCATCTTGAACTACAAATTTCTTATTGTCAGTTAATTTCTGATTTAAAAAATATTTCTCGGATATATCTTTTAAGGTATGTTCAATATCAACAAAAGTATAATCATTGAACGTATCTGTTAATCCTGCGGTAAACCCACCCGCACCTAGAACCAATATTTTATGTACTTTATCTTTAGGCATCGTATATATAAAATTCTGATTGATATAATTTATATATTCTGCCGTTAACTGCGTTTTAGGATTATATATAGACATAAATAAACCATTCATGTCTAATATTTTATCTTCACCACTTTTTAATACAGAAATTGTAGAATTAGCATTATTTACTAAAATACCGTATTTTTTCTGCTGAAACTCATTTGTATTTATAAAATATGTCGGTATTAATATGGCAACACTAATAACGAACACCCACCATTTTTTATATACAATTATTGCCGCTAATAACGACAAACACACTATTAGAAGTACAGTATAATTAACACCAAAAAAAGGCATAAGTATCAACGTTGTTGCTAACGACCCCATAACAGAACCTATTGTATCCCATGCCATTATAGTTCCTGTGTAATTCGTATTATATTTATGTAACCATCTTGATAATAACGTTGTATTAAAACCAAACAAGAAAGGCCCAATTGATAGAAAGACAAAAGAATAAATGAAAGTCTGAATTATACTAGAAGTTATACCAGTCTGATAAAACCAGGTGAAATAGTTAGTTATTAATGGGAAACTTGATGCTATAAAAGCTAGAAAAGCTACTAATAAAAAACTTTTACATAAAATATTTTTTATTTTTGAATTAAGTACTTTCTCAGAAGAACCTAAAAAATACCCTAATGACATAAACCCCAAAAAACATCCCATAATTATACTTGTTATTACGGCACTAGAACCAACATAAAAAGACAATTGACGTAATACAACTAGTTCTAAAGACAGGCTAACATAACCGTTTATAAATATTAAAAATATAATCCACCTACGTAACTTATGAGTCATAAAATTCTCCTTATTGAAATTAATGCTAATAAAAAAATAGAAAAGCTTCAATAAAAGAAAAATTTTATTTCACATTTAAAAAACGTACATCATCAAATTCTGAATAACGACAAAACATAGCTTGAGCAAAAGGGCACATCGTTATAATTTTTCTGTGCTGATTACGAGCTAGATCAACTACATGGCGCAATAAATTTAACCCGACGTTTTCATTTCTATAACTTTCTAAAACATTTGTATGATCTATTATTAATTTATCCTTTCCAACTTTTACAAAAGTTATTTCACCAATGTTATTACCTTCACATTTTGCATAAAACCCTAACCCATCTGGGAAAATATCATACGTTATACTTTTCGACATAAAATTTCGTCCTTTTAACTAAATTATAACATATAAAAAATGACTATATAAATCGGATTCTTGTCCAAAAAATATAGGGGATTTTCCCCTATATATAATTAATTATTAATTAAATTATAATTTTTTCTAATTATTTTGGCGCTCTTTCTTAAAGCATTTGACTCTATACTAGATAATTTTGGTTTTAATGTTATTATAACACCATCTTTACCGACAATGCGCGGTAAAGACATAGCAACGGTATCATTACCTATACCAGATACGCAGCTTACCGTTAAAACTCTTTTTTCATCGTTTATTATGCAACGCAATAAATCAGATACCGCTGCACCTATACCGTCCCAAGTAGCCCCACGACCTTGAATTATTTCATAAGCAGCATTATGAACCCTATGGCATATCGTATTTTTCGTCGTCATAGGTAAAGATATTTTAATCTGTTTACAGAAATCATCCAGTTTTATTCCGTCTATATTTATGGAAGACCAATCTATAACACTACTATCACCATGTTCACCCAAAACATTACCACATATTGATTTAGTTGAAACAGATAATTGTCTTGATAAAATCGTTCTTAAACGCGCAGAATCTAACATTGTACCCGTACCGATTACTTTACCAGATGGTAATTTAGAAATCCTCTGTGCTAGCATTACTAACACATCTAATGGATTCGTTACCATTATTATTTTTACACGCTTAATATCAACGTTAGCCATAACTTTAGGTATTATATCTTTTATAACTTCAACATTTTTATTTAGCAAATCCGTCCTTGTTTCTCCTATTTTCTGATTTGCACCAGCAGATATAATAACTATATCACTACCCTTAATACCACGATAACTACTAACCGCTGTTATTTTTACATCAAAACCAAAACTTGCTGCATGCCCCAGATCTTCAGCCGCGGCACGCGCACGAACACCATCCCTATCAAACAAAACCATCTCATGCACAAAACCCGTGTTCTTTACAGCAGTTGCAACAGCAGAACCAACAGAACCTATACCAATAATTGCTATCTTCATTATTATCCCCCTCGCTTAAATTAAAAATAATTATATCAGAAAATACCGATATCATTTAGTTTATTTTAAATTCTCTAATTCTTTGGGGAATTTCATATATTGCAATAAAGGAATAAAATGATAAACAGGTATTGCTAAAACCGCATTTTCATATTTTTCTAATTGATCAACATTCACACCAATAGCAGCAGCAACGGTAGCACTTGATAAGCCAAGTCGATCTCTTGCCAATTTTATTTTTTTACCCAAACTTATATAAAATTCTTTTTCTTCTGGGTTTATACGCATTTCTTCTGGAATATGTTCATATATCATTTTTTACCTAGATTTATTTCCTAATTTTATTATACGCATCAAAAAAACAAATTCCATAGGATTTATTTCATAAACAATCTAACAAAAAACTGGGGACTCGCCCCAGTTCTTAATATGACTTTGCTACAAATACATAAGTCGGGTCTTTATCATCCAAGCATCGACGAGATATTTTATATTTCTCTATCAAAGCATCAAACTCTTCGTTTGTTGTCTGATCATACTTTATACGGAAGAACCCTATTTCACCGTTTTCTAGAGCTGATTCTAATGCTGCTAAATCTGCAACATCTTTTATCATTTTCTTATTGCGCGCTTCCGCCGCACTATACATATCAACCTGTATCTGACTTAAAATATCTTTCGCTTCTTTCATCAAATCGGATACAGATATAGTACGCTTGGACTCTTTACCTAAATCACGACGAGTTATCGTTACGGAATCAGATTCCATTTCACGCGCCCCGATTTCAACACGTAATGGCACACCGCGCTTTATCCATTTCCACATCTTATCTGGTGCACGCATATCAGAAGAATCAACCAGCACTCTGATACCATTGTCGCGCAATTGCTGACCTACTTTATCTGCAAAAGCATTCAATGCGACTGCATTTTCTTCACGAATAATAGGTATGATTACAATCTGATAAGGCGCAACTGCCGGCGGTAAAACCAAACCGTCATCATCAGAGTGTATCATGAACAAACTGCCCATCATCCTGGTCGTAGTCCCCCAAGATGTCGTCCATGCATGTTGCAGTTTA
>CALXMZ010000034.1 GCA_944389645.1 uncultured Alphaproteobacteria bacterium | reverse complement strand
ATCGTGATTCTTTATTCTTAGTATCTGCGAACTTATTTGCTGATATTGACATGGGGTATAAAATTGTACCTTACTTTGGTTTTGGTATTGGTGCAGGATATTTGTCATCTACAGTAGATAAAACATTGATGATAGAAAAAGTTTTAGATTTGTCTAATTTTGCTTATACAACCAGTTTTATGTTGGGGTTGTCTTATAAGATATCTGATTCATGGACTGCAGGATTAGAATACAAAAATACAAATTTATATGGAAAGTTTGAAGAAAGTATTGGCGATGAAGACGGAGCCATGGAGTTTAAGTATAAAGATTCTATGTTGCATGAATTTAGGTTGTCAGTACGATATGCTTTCTAAAGCAAAACGTTAAAAAAAAGCGGGATAAAATCCCGCTTTTTTATTGTTCTATTTTACCAGTATATAATTCTTCATCAATATAAAATTTATATGAGTCTGGTATAAAGTGGAGTAGGGCAAAATTAGGGTCTGTAGCACCAGAAAAACCGAAACGAGCATATTTGTCTTGCCAATATTTATTTTTTTCATTTTGGTTGTCTATATTTTCCATTTTCCCGAACAGGCGTACCGCATATCTGGTCGTAGGGTTGAAATAATATAAGCAACAGCGATTGTTTTTTTCTAGTTGCTTAAATTTTGGTGAAGATTTCATGGTTAAGAAGTGCAAGTTTATAGATTCTATATTTTTGTTCATTCCGTTCATAACATAGCGTGTTTCAGGATATTTTTCTAAGCCAAAAGTGCATAATTGTACATCATCACAAGATTTTATAATATCGATAATAGATTTAATTGTTTTGTTCATTTACTTTTATCTCCATTTTATCGATTATATCATCAAACATACGCAGGGAGCTATTCTGGCAACCGCGACCACGCCAAGTCATAATTTCTTCTCCGGTTTTCTGATCTGCTATGGAAACGTTAAAATTCCACCACCAAAAACCATTAAATGGGCACCAGAAAATATTAAACCACTCTTTGCGTTCACTTACTTTTATAATATATCGAACATCATTTGGAATGGTAGAGGTATCTATTTCTATGTTTGCGTTATCGGTTACAAAGTTTTTACTGTCTATGGCTTTCCCGACTTGTACATTATAACCCTTTTTTTCCAGACGTTCTTTTACGCTACGTTGCATAGCATATCCACCACGATCCGCATAGAAAGTTTGGTGTGTTTCAATAGTATTTGGTTTAAAATATACGCTATTACAAGCAGAAAGCCATAGTGATATTAGAGAAAATAATAATATTTTTGACATTTTTTTTATTGTTTATTTGTTAATGGTAATGGCGCACCCGACAGGATTCGAACCTGTAACCCCGTCCTTCGGAGGGACGTGCCATATCCAATTAGGCCACGGGTGCGAGCTGTTTGTAATTATGAAGTATTTACCCCCAAAAAGCAAGATATTATACGCGAACAAAATCTTCTTAATTCAATCAATAAGATTTATCTTTTGATAAAAAAATTAAGCTTTTTGCGATAATCTTTATATAGTTTTTATTTAATTTTTTACCGCTTTTTTGTTCATAAATCTTGAAAAGATCTGAAACATCAAGCCCTAATTTTTTATATTCAGAAGCCATTACACTAAATGCATAATTTTTACTTGCGATAGCTATATCTTCTAAGTTTATTAAAGACACAAATTTTCCATTGTTATCAAGAAGTATATTTTTGGGGCTTATTCCACAATGATACAAAGAAACTTTTTGTTTCTTACTTGCATTTAATAAAAAAACTAATCTACCAAGTATATAACCAATTACAGAATTATATTTATTTGAGAATTTTAATTTAACGACATCGTGTATATTTTTACAGGCATAATGACTAAAAGTATTATAATCAATTTTAGATATTTTTATAAATTCTTTAACTACAGATTTATAAATTTTTTGAATTTTTTCTTTTGGTAAACCAGCATCAATAAATTCGCACAAAGATTTACCCGGTATCATTTTATAAACTTCAAACCAATAACTTTTATAAACATGAGCAGTAGATTCAGGCCCTTTTATATTATTTTCACTAAGTAGACTACTAATTTTCATATTTTTCATAACGATATCTTTATAATTAAATTTACATATATATTCACCGTTATTTGTATTTGCTATGAAGACTTGATGTAATTTATCTCTGACAATTGGGAAATGTATACAGTATGTACCTGGTAAAGCGCTTTGTATCGCAGGTAAATAAACGTCGAATTTTATATTTTTAATCTTATTAGTCATTTTTTATTTATATTTTTAGTTTTTCTGCAGTAAAGCCAGCATAAAATCGTCTAAATCACCATCTAAAACGGCGTTTGCATCTGTTTTTTCAATACCTGTACGAACATCTTTAACTAATTGATATGGGTATAAAATATAGTTACGTATTTGACTTCCCCATTCAATTTTCTTTTGTTGGGCTAATAAAGCATTTTCTTCTTCTGCGCGTTTTTGCAGTTCAAGTTCATATAACTTACTGCGTAGCATTTTCATAGCCATTTCTTTGTTCTGAATCTGACTTCTTTCATTCTGACACGTCACGACGGTATTAGTTGGTATATGAGTTATCCTAACGGCGCTATCGGTTTTATTTACATGCTGTCCACCAGCACCGGATGAACGATAAGTGTCGATACGTAGATCTTTTTCATTTATTTCTATTTCTATTGAATCATCAATATCTGGCCAAACGTCCACAGAAGCAAAACTGGTTTGTCGTTTACCGTTCGCATTAAATGGAGATATTCTAACCAACCTATGTACACCAATTTCATTTTTTAACCACCCATATGCTAGATCACCAGAAATTCTGAAAGTTATATTTTTGATACCTGCTGTATCCCCTTCATGTTCTTCAATGGTTTCGCAAGAAAAACCGTGTCTTTCTGCCCAACGAGAATACATTCTTGAAAGCATTTGCGCCCAATCTTGAGCTTCCGTTCCACCTGCACCCGCTTGAATGAATAAGAAAGCTCCATTTTTATCTGCCGGCTGATTAAATAACGTAATAAATTTTGCTTTATTTGATGACTGACTAAGTTTTTCTATTGCATTTATTATCTCTGGATCTTCCGGAGCAATTTCATACAAATCATATAAATTTTTATATTCAAACTCTAATTGTTTAAATTCATTAAGAGATTTTTCCAGATTGGCTTTTTTCTGTAATAAGGATTTTGCCTTTTCTGCATTTTCCCATAAAGAAGGGTCATTTACTTTTTCTGTTAAAGATTGTATTTCTTGTTCCAGTTTTTCTGGTTCAAAGAAACCCCCTAACGGCAGAAATGTCGTTTGATATTTGGTTTAAAATTTCATTTACCATAATCATGATAAAATAGTTTAACAACTTATTTCAGATTTTCAACTTTTTATGTCAAATGAGGTATTGCCTTTTTTTAATCGATGTGTTAAAATTATTCCGTGAGAGGGATTTATATGATGAAAAGAACATTTTTTATATGCACTTTGTTATCAGCATTTTTATTTAACAATGAATCTTTTGCAATATCAGCAGGAACGGTTAGTGCATCGGACGTTTCACGTGGTGTATCAATAACAACAACGACAACGTCTAATGGAAGGGGATATCAAGGATTGGCAAACGCTTATAACACGAACCAACGAAACACGTACTATATGGTAACGCAACCAGACGTAGATTCTGCGTGTCGTGAAAAAATATATAATTGTTTGGCAGATTATTGTGGAGATGTTACGGTTGTTCCTGGTCAACGGAGTGGGCGGTGTACTTATGCGACGGAAAGTGAATTATATAATTATGCTTTATTATGTTTACAAAAAGACACATCAATTTTATTACCTCAATATAATACTATAGGAAGTAATACTGGTGGTTTGAATACGGCTGCAAGGCTTTGTCCTCCATATGTTCAGCAGGAAGTTATGTCTTACTTATCTATGGCAAACATGGCGGATGAATTATCAAAATCACATTCAGATTTATGTTTGAAAAGACGTCAAGAACTAGAAGCAGCAATGGCGTGTCATTCTGTAGCGTTGGCTTATGGTAATGAAACAACGAGCATGTTAACAACGCAATTAACAGATGCGTGTGGTGCGGGTGTGCCCGGTGGATCTGCAGAAATGGTTACGCGATTTTCAAATGCAGGTAATGTAGGTGCTAATATTTGGGGTTGGGCCGAAAAAATTATAAATTTAGATTTAAATAATAAAGGTTCCGATTGGCAATCTGCTGTTGATGCAGTTTTGGCAAGTTATACTAATAGAATGAATTTAGCTTGTGGTGATGATTTACAGTTAAATACAGTATCTCATACAAGTTCTACTTCATCACAACCGACTACTTTGCAGACTGTTGCTGCAATTGCAACGGGTGTAGCATTCCCATCTACAACGCCCAACGTCGAAAATCCCTATGAAAATTGGAGCGTTTATATGGAGGTTCAATCTCGTTCTAATTTAGACAATTACCAAATGGCATATCAGGTTGTGCAGGCTGCGTTATCTAACCCTTCAACTACACAGAATGCGTTTTTAAATAGCGCACAGATGGATGATATGCAAAAAGCATATATTCGCGGTACAAAGATGTTCATAATAAGTGATGGTGCAAGATGTTTTATGGTGCCTGTAGCAACATTAACTGATTCCGAGACGTCTTTAATATCTCAAGCTTTTGCGAATTGCATAAGTCAATAAAAAAAAGAAAAACGCTATTATAGCGTTTTTTTTTATTATATGAGATATAAATATTGCGAGTTTTTTCCTGTAAATGCTTGAATCAATAAGGCGAATTTGATATAATAGCATCAATGTATTTTACAAGACGAACTATATTAAAAATAACAGGTGTTGGGTTTGCTTTTTTTGCTTTTTTACCCAAGATGGTTTTTGCAGCGACAAATACTATACGGACAGTCAGAACAGGCGTGCAACCAGGTAATAAAACAAGACTTGTTATAGAAACGGCTTTACGTCCGAATTATTCAATAAATTACGAAACTAATAAAATAATAATAACATTATCTAACACAACGGCTAATAATTATTTAAACCCGTCACTTGCAGGTGGTACATTAGTTAAGTCAATAACTCAGGTTCAGTCTGGTAATAAATTACAGATTATCGCTGATCTTTTAAAACCTGTAAACGCTATTCCTAAAGATCAAATCATGGTACTATCACCTAATGGTGATAATGATTATAGATTAGTTTTAGATTTTGTTGCAGGTCAGTCTGTTACAAATAATGCAAAAACGGAAAAGAATGAGAATAAAAACACTTCTTCTAAAAAATATGTAATAGTTATAGATGCTGGTCATGGAGGTAAAGATCCTGGATGTATTGGGAGGGGTGGTACGAAAGAAAAGGTTGTTGTTTTATCTGTTGCAAAAAAACTAAAAACAAAATTAGATAGTATAGGTTTTCAAACGTATTTAACGCGTAGTAATGATACTTATTTAAAACTTGGTCAGCGTGCATCGATTGGTGAAAAAAAGCATGCAGATTTATTTTTGTCTTTACACGCTAATGCTAATCCAAGTAGGGCAATGAAAGGTTTTTCTATTTATACATTATCAGAGAAAGCGTCTGATGAAGAGGCGCAAAAATTAGCAGATGCAGAAAACGCAGCGGATAAAATAGAGGTAGATGGTTTTGAGCAGTTTTCGAAAGATATAAGGATTGCATTATCTTCTTTGCAGCAGCATGCGGTTGCAGAAATGTCGGAAGAATATGCGAAAGGTTGTGCAAAGCATTTTAAAAATATGAAAATAACGCAGCAACCGGGGCCAGATGTAAGACATGCACCTTTTGCTGTATTGCGTTCTACAGTACCGGGGGCATTATTAGAGTTAGGGCATTTATCTAATTCAGAAGAAGAAAAATTATTAAAGAGTTCATCACATCAAAACAAATTAGTGGATGCGATTGTAAAATCTATAAAGACTTACAATTTTGACGTATAATAATTAACGGTAATTACTTGCAAAAATCTTTAACTCGTGTATAATGAGGCATCGCAGGAGACGTGGCAGAGCGGTTGAATGCGCGCGACTCGAAATCGTGTATACAGGCAACTGTATCAAGGGTTCAAATCCCTTCGTCTCCGCCAGGAATATAGGACATCCCACGGTAATCCCATGGGATGTTTTTTTTTGCCCCGGAATCCGGGGATTTTTATCAGCAACGGTACCAGTGTATGCTCAATCTTCGCGCCACTATTGCCAAAATGCCACAGGAAGCATACCTTGCCCAAAATCCCGATGCCAGTTTATATTGATTTTTATGCGTATTTATGGTATAATTGTGGGCAAAGAACGGACGCGATGCGCCCACTTTTTTTATTTTATCCCGCCCCGCGGGATTTTTTTGTTTACCAAAAAAAAG
>CALXMZ010000033.1 GCA_944389645.1 uncultured Alphaproteobacteria bacterium | reverse complement strand
AAGGTTTAATTGTCATACAACCACGAACAGGTGAATTTTCTGCCAAATCTGCTGCAACAATTAAATTTTGATACCATTCACTAAAATTTTCCGCACGCGTCGGTGTTATCGCTGTTTTCATAATCTTTATTCTCTTTATTTTTTAATTTTTATTCTTTAATTCCATATATTTATCAGAAACTATTTTGTGCAGAGTTTCTGCAATCTGCTTTCTATCCATTCCCGCCAGCGGCGGTGGAGGCATAACAGTTATCTCTACCCTAAAACCACCTAAAACCATAATATGAAACACTTGACCAAATGCACTACGTTCACGAGAACAACTTGGTCCCATATCCTGATTAGAATTATTAAAATATGCAAAATGCTCTGCTAAATCTTCATCGCTAATAGAACTACCGTCACGAAACCGATAATGCATAGCCATCGGCTGAACGACAACATCCGAATTCTCAACAAAATTAAATAAAGTACTTTTAAATTGCTTTACATACGCACCATTAGTTGTCGTACCTTCTGGAAACAAAAACATCGGATAGCTAACTTTTGAGACGCTTTCTTGCACTAATTTCAAAGCATCTTTTGCATGTGATGGGCGACGATCCACAAAAACAACTCCGAATTTACGAGATACCCATCCAACTAACGGCCAATTTTCCATTTCTTTCTTTGCAATAAAACTTCCACCAAACGCAACCGGAAACGTTGCAATTTCAAATATAGATATATGATTTGCAACAACCATTAATGGTCTGTGATCAGATAATTTCCCGTGTACAATTATTTTTATACCAGAAAGCCATAAAAGAAAACTCATAAACACTTTCATATACCATACAGATATACGACCACGAGGTAATAAAAATATTATCGGTAATTGTAAAATAACTAACAACCAAAAAGTCCCAAACTTTACAATGGCAAATAACGTATTAAAAAAATTCTGCTTCTTTACAGCCATCATTAATCATCGTCCTCTTCATTAACTTTTGCATCTTCTATGTACTCTGCATCTACTGCGTCTTCACGTAATAAAAATTCTAAGAAAGCCCGAACTATCTTAAAAGAACCAGTTACAGGGAACAACATTATTTTACCCAAAGTTTTAATTTTACCATCTTTGGAATCCAAATTTGCTAATGCATTTTCTTTACCTAAAAAATGTTTCTGATATGCCGCATCTATTTTTTTCGTCTGCAACATAACAAATACGTCATATGAATTAAATGCTTTATCAACAAAAACCCCCTTCCCAAAAGTAGCACCTAAACGCAGATACCCCTTTATCAAAGGAGTCATTTGATGACGCGCATCATTTTCATCAATGAAATCACGCGGTAAAATATTCATACGTGATAGTTTTTGGTTAACGCCTTCGGCAAAATTTTCTGATAAAACAGTTGCTCTTAACCTTAACGGTGATAAATGGTTGTAATACAAATATGAAATTGCCTGTGCAGATTGTACCGGTTTTACACCAACCCATGACGCTACACCAAACAATATTATTATTTTTCTTCGAACAACATACTCACCTAACCCAGCCCACAGCATTCGCATAACTAATGCGTCCTCACGGTATTCTTTAGCAACGCATGCACGAGACATTTCTGCAATATTACCAGAAGCACGCTTTATTTTTGATATATTGAACTCTGATTCTGTATAGAACCCCCCCATTTTTTCTGCAGCGTTTCTATCTATAATTCTATACGTACCAACGATTTTACCTTTATGAAAAACTGCCATATATTCTGAAAATCTATCAAAATCGTCATACTCTTCTTCTAATTTCCTCTGTTCTTCTGTAGCTGAAGCCCCTTCCTCTTCCACGAAAACATCGTAACGTAACTGACGAACTTGGCGTCTTTCTTCTTTGTTTCTGGTTAACCGAACTTCATAATCTCGAACTTTAATAGCCATAAAGAATCCTTTATATAAATGTATATGACTTCAAGATTACCAAAGAAAAGTACCCTTATCAATTATTTTATTAGGAAAAACGAACCATTATTTCAATTCATCAGCAAGCATTGCTATTGCTATTGCATACCAATTAGAGCTATTCCAACGTTTAATACGGTAAAAATTGGGGTATGTTAAATATGCCTCTATGACGGGTAGCGGCGCGATATCCGTATCCATATAATTTACGTTTATATCATCTACAGATGCTGCAGCAGCAATTTCGGCCCGCTTTTCAAACACAGCATTTACATCAGCAACTAATCCTGCCATCATCTCTGTTATAGGTATCGGGGTTCCATCTGGATTTGTAACCCCCATCATTGCCCACTCTTGCAAAGTCTTCTTTGTTTTACCGTCTAGTAAACCAACGTCAAAATCTGCCGGCAAAACAACTTTTCTAACGATTTTTTCATTCGGATTCCAACCAAGTTTATTCAGATAGTTCCCAGCACTAAACATTGCATCACCCACGCTATGAATAATATCTATTTTACCGTCACCGTTACCGTCAGCACCGTATTGCATCAAAGTCGTAGGAATAAACTGAAAATGCCCCATAGCACCGGCCCAACTACCATAAATATCGTTTATATCTAAATCATTTTTATCAGCCATTTTCATTAAAGCAAGTAGTTGATCTTCAAAAAAACTTTCTCGTCTCCCTTCATAAATTAACGTTAAAAATGCATCCGTTAATTTATGCGCCGCCTTATATGTACCATAGTTCGATTCCAAACCCCAGAAAGCTAAAATTACATGCGGTTGTATACCATACTTCTGCTCCACCTTTGACAGCATCGTAGGATAAACTTCACGCATTTTTTTCCCTTCACTTACTCTTTTAGAGCTTACAGTTCTTTTTAAATAATCATCTAAAGTCAATTTAAATTCTGACTGATTTCTATCACTTTTTATAATTGATGGGATAAAAGCCGGTGAACGAAACGTTGCATTTACTACATCTTTTGAAATATTCTGTTTGGCCGCTTTAATACGAATATTATCCATAACTTCATACCAACGATCTATGTCAAACACTCCCCTATCTGCACTAACATTCAAAGGAAATATTAATAAACCAGCGCCCAAAAGGCGAGAAATAAGTTTCTTATTAAACATATTAACACCTTTAAAATGCGTATTTAACGCCTATATGCAACCCAAACGATTGCCACGTAGCATAATTTAATTGATTACTGATGTACTGCGTACTTGCAGGCACCGTTTCTAAAATCGGCAACCCATTATCGTCCAAAATATACATACCATTTTCATCTAAAACGTAACTTGTATATTCTGCAAGATACAATTCACCACCTATTTTACCAACGTAGAAATAATCTGTATCTACTTTTATGGCCAGTTGCATACGATCTGATATCTTATAATTATATTCCATTTCTGCAGAATAAGAATATGCGTCATTGCTACCCTCATCTATAAAACTAGGGTTTTGCTGCCAATCAGTTCTATTTGGCCACGTACCTTCAGATGAATATTTTGGTAACCCAAACTGAACATAAAAACGTAAAT
This sequence comes from uncultured Alphaproteobacteria bacterium, assembly GCA_944389645.1. Lineage (GTDB taxonomy): Bacteria > Pseudomonadota > Alphaproteobacteria > Rs-D84 > Rs-D84 > Enterousia. Next base: position 46,834 of record CALXMZ010000033.1, on the reverse strand, counting down.
TATCTTTCAACGTCATCTGTTTTTCTACTTCTAAACCTATATAAAAACCACTCCACGTAGTATTATAAATGTGCGTTGTACCTTCAACCAATACAGGGCCATCACCACCGATAATTACACACTCATTAGAATCAACCCCCCAAGGAATATAACCCATTGCTGGATCATAATCACCAGTTACAAGCGTTGTTCCTAAATCAACTAATGCACCACCCGCAGGAGCCTGCACTAATTTTATATCTTCAGGTGACATACATACCTGATACCAATCTTCAGGCGCTTCCGCATTAATCGGTAAAGAATAATAATTACCGTTTACATCACCATAAACATAATCACCCTTGTTTGTCATCAATGGTAAGAATATTCCTGGGTTGGGATATAAGTGATCCGACATTTCTAAATTATGATTGAAAATTTCGTAACCAAACGATGGCGATAATTTCCACCCACCTATATCCCATATATGATGAGCACCTATACCTAACTTAAAATGATTTGTCTTACCAGTCTGATCGCCAATAGAAACAGTAAATATACCGTAATCTGGTTTAGATTCATCATATGGTTTTAAATCATAATCCATTGATAACCCACCATGTGACATGAAACCCATACTATATTCACCATACGCAAACATATCAAAATTTCTTATATTGAAATTATGTTGCAAACCAACACCAATCTCATTGAACACCATATCATCCCATTCAAGAATGGAATTTACCCCAGTTTCAAATTGAAAATCTGCAAAACGCCTAGCATATTTTGCATAAATGGTAGTTGCAGGTTCTTCTGAAACTGGCATTGCTATACCATTCGTGGTCATCGTACCATTCATGGTCGGCAAAGTCTGACGCGGTACTTGATACGAGTAAGATCGACTATTAACTATCTGTTTTTCACCGGTTTGGCCTACATACTTAGTATAACCTTGTTGTTGATATTGACCATAAGAAGAACTTGCTGATGTACTATTTGTATCATTCTGATAGTAAGACGGTACACCTTCACTTGAAGCATAACCTCCAAATGAAACTGTTAATATACTTAAAAAAGAAAATAACCCTGCTCTCATTCCTAATTATCGTATGTGCATTATATCACAAAAAAACTCATATAAAAAGAGATTTTCTTTTCATTTAAATCAATAACTGGATTTTTTATGCTTTTAAGATAAAATGCCAATATGATTAAACCTCATAACATATATATACATGTACCATTTTGTATAAAGAAGTGCAATTATTGTGCTTTTTTTTCACGCGCCTGTACAGAACCAGACTGGGATAAATACGAAGAAAATATTCTAAAAGAAATAAAATATTGGTCTAGGAAACTTGGTAAAATTTCTATTCCTACAATATTTTTTGGCGGGGGTACTCCATCTTTAATACCGATAAAAACTTTTGAAAATATAATATCAACTATTAAATCTAACTTTAACTTAGATAAACACTGTGAAATTACATTAGAATCTAACCCCGGAACACTGGACAAAAATAAATTATCAGACTTCGTAAAAGCAGGGGTTAATAGGTTATCAATAGGCATACAATCTTTAAACGATGATAAACTAAAATTCTTGGGTAGAATTCATAACGCGGAACAAGCAAAAGACTTATTAATAGCAGCACAAAATTTAGATCTGCGCGTATCCGCTGATTTTATTTACGGTCTGCCACACGAAACACATCAAGACATTATAAATACATGCAAAGATATTAACTGTTTGGGTTTAACACATTGTTCTATGTACGAGTTAACCATTGAACCAGAAACTCCTTTCGGAACAATGAATTTGCAACTGCCAAGCAACGAAGAAATGGCAGAAATGTATACCGCGATAACCGAAAATCTTAATTTACCACGTTATGAAGTTTCTAATTATGCTTCTCCTGGGCAAGAATGTCGCCATAATCAAAATGTTTGGGATGGCGAACCTTATATAGGTATAGGGCAAGGTGCTGCAGGTCGCATTTTAATAAACGACGTTTGGTACGAACAAATGGGCGAACAGCAAAAATTCGAAGAAATTTCTAATCAGGTACGTGCAATAGAAAAATTAATCACCGGGCTTCGTCAAATTCGTGGTGTAAAACTTGATTCTAACATAAAAAAAATTATAAACTTTGATTTCGTAAACAATAACCCAGAATTATTAAAACTAATTTCAGAAAATAGACTTGCTGCTACAGAAAAAGGCATGTTGATTTTGGAAGATTTATTGCTAAACTTGACGAGGTAAAAAATGCAGAACAAACTATTAAACATAATCGGAATAATTGCAGTAGCAATCGCTGTGACAATTGCTTATTTCGTTATCACGCAAAAGGAGAAAACTATGAATGCCGGAATAAAATTAGAAAACATGGACTTATCAGTAAAACCTGGTGATAACTTTTTTGATTATGCAACGCTTGGTTGGCGCAAAGCGAACCCTATTCCAGACGATTACACAAGGTATGGTGCATTTGAAATTCTAAATGAAACAAACCTGAAAAGAGTTCGAGAAATTGCAGAAACAAATAACGGGAAAATCGGAACTCTATATAAAATCGTGATGAACGAAGAAAAACTTAATGCAGATAAAACAACCCCCGTTCAACCTTATCTTGCAGAAATAGATGATATCAAAACAAAAGAGCAATTACCTGAATACTTAGGCAAAATGCATACTTTTTCTTCTGCTTTCTGGGGTGACGGCGTTGCATTAGACGAAAAAGATAGCGAATATTATTTATACAATATTGGCCAAGGTGGTCTTGGTTTATCTCGTGACTATTATTTCGACACAGATGATAAAACAGTAGAAATTAGAAAAAAGTATAAAGAATTTATTGCAAAACAAATGCTGAATTTTGGTATTCCTGTCGATGTAGAAAAACTATATGCACTGGAAGAACGCATGGCAAATTCTTTCTATCCAAAAGAAAAATTACGCGACCCACACGCAAACTATCATAAAATGTCAATCGCAGAAGTAAAAGAAAACTTTAAAAATTTTGACTGGGATAAATACCTGCAAGCTCGTGGTGCCAGCGCAGCAGAATATATAAACATAAATCAACCAGAAGCAATTGCTGAATCTATTGCTATAATAAACGATACAGATTTAGAACTAATCAAAACTTATTTAAAATATCGTATTATAAGCAGTGCGGATACTTTGTTGGACAACACTTCTTATGATATATCTTTTGACTTTTACAATCGTACAATGGCAGGTCAAAAAGAACCTAAACCACGTTGGAAACGTGCAATTGGACTGCTTGATTCTTCATTGGGCGAAGAAATAGGTCATCTGTATGTTGATAAATATTTTTCTGCAGATGCCAAAGAACGTATGCAACAATTAGTTAAAAATTTGCAACGCGCATATGCAATCCGAATTGAAAACCTTGACTGGATGTCAAAAGAAACAAAAGAAAAAGCACTAGAAAAACTTAATACTTTTAAAGCAAAAATCGGTTACCCAGATAAATGGCGCGATTATTCTAAACTTGAAATAAGTGCGGAAAAATCTTTATGGGACAATATGGTAAATGTCTCTAAGTTTGAGGATACTTTCTGGTTAGAAAAAATTGGTAAAAGAAAAGACCCGACAATTTGGTATATGAATGCGCACGAGATAAATGCTTATTATGACCCTTCTACGAATGAAATCTGTTTCCCTGCAGGAATTTTACAACCGCCTTTTTTTGACATGTCCGCAGATGATGCGTTTAATTATGGAGCAATCGGAAGCGTAATCGGACACGAAATGACACATGGGTTCGATGATTCTGGCCGAAAATTTGATAAAGAAGGTAACCTAAAAGACTGGTGGACAGCAGATGACGCAAGCGGTTTTGAAGTTCGGGCAAATATATTGAAAGAATTTTTCAACAAAATAGAAATTGCCCCAGGCGTACATGCCAACGGTGAATTCACGCTTGGTGAAAATTTAGCGGACTATGGCGGCATAACAATATCCTTTACTGCATATAAAAACTTTGGAGTACAAACAAATAACGTTGAAGGTCTTAGTGCTGATCAAAGATTTTTTATCGCATATGCTGGAGCATGGGCACAAAACATACGTGACGAAGAAGCTCTTCGATTAACAAAAATGGATGAACATTCTTTGGCTCGGTGGCGTGTTAATGGAACACTTCCTCATATAAACGCTTGGTATGAAGCTTTTAATATAAAACCAACTGATAAAATGTATGTTGCCCCAGAAAATCGTATAACTCTATGGTAAAAGAAACGGTCTTTATCGGTCTTTTATTAAGCATATCAAATTTATAAGTCCAACAATAAAAATGCCGGTTTTTACCGGTATTTATTTTTCTGCGACACGTTTCCTAAATTCACTACTTGGTCTAAAGGACGCAACTTTACGAGCACTAATTACAGCAGGAACCCCCGTTTTCGGGTTCCTTCCCATACGTTGCGCTTTCGTCAGAATCTTAAAACTACCAAAACCGGCAAATTTTACTTCTTCACCGTTTATCAAAGATTCACTTATTTCATCAAATACAATGTCTACTAATTTGTAAGCATCGCTTGTCGTTAAACCGAAACGCTCACGCAATCTATTTGCAAAATCACTTCTTGTTATCGTTGCCATTTTCTACACCCTAATTAAAGCCGCACCCCACGTTAAACCACTACCGAACGCAGGATACAATATTAACTGACCTTTCTTTATTATACCGTTATCAAATGCATATGATAAAGCCAATACACCTGAAGCCCCACTTGTATTTGCGTGCTTATCAACCGTCACTAAAATCTTTTCAAAAGGGAACCCTAATCTTTCTGCCCCACTATGAATTATCCGCAAATTTGCCTGATGAGGTATAATCCAATCTACATTATCAGCAGTTATACCTGCATGCTCCATTATATAAGTTGCTGCTTCAGGCATTAATGTTACGGCTTTCTTATACGTTTCTGGTCCATTCATTATAATCTTATGATCTAACGAACCATGTAACATATCAAACTCTTTCCCATCTGACATAACAACGGTATCAATTATACCAGAATAACTTGATGTAGAATGTTCAAATATCAATGCACCAGCCCCGTCACCAAATAATACCGCCGTGCTTCTATCTGTCCAATCAATGAAACGCGTCATCTTTTCTGCACCAATAATCATTATACGATTATGCATGCCAGCAGAAAAAAATGCACGAGCACAATGCAACGCGTAAATATACCCAGTACACGCACCGCGAACGTCAAATGCAGGAGCATTATTCGTTGCCCCCAAATGACCGAATACTTGCACCCCAACCGAAGGAAAATCTAGCTCTGACGTTGTCGTAGCAACTATTATCAAATCAATGTCATTTATTGAAAGCTTCGCATTATCCAAAGCCCTTTGCGCAGCAATCGTTGCCATATCTGCAACGGTTTCGTCATCTCGTGCAAAATGACGTTCTCGCATCCCTGTGCGCTGAACTATCCATTCATCAGATGTATCCATTATCTTTTCAAAATCTTGATTGACCATAACCTTTTCAGGCAAATAAGAACCATAACCAATCAATTTACTTCCCATAAAATTTCCTTTTTTCTGATTTATTATACAAACCGCGATTACAACTTGCAATATTAAAATCTTTGAATAAAATATACTTGTTCTCGTCCCCATAGTTCAACCGGATAGAATAGAGGTTTCCTAAACCTTTGATACAGGTTCGATTCCTGTTGGGGATACCACAGAATTAAAGAATTTTTATGAAAAACAAAGCTATAAAAATCGGAATCATCGCAAGCATTTTACCGCACATCTTTTGTTGTGTGTTACCTATCTTATTATCTATAATATCTTTATTTGCTCCGGAATTTGCACATGCAGAATTCATACCTCATTGGTTCGAACCTTGGTTATTTTTTTTCTCTGCTTGTATGTTGATCTTATCCTGGTATTTAGTATTACGTGATTGTAAATGCAAATGTGAACATTGCCATGAAAAAAGTAACCACAAAACACAAAAAATCATCTTAGGAATAATAACTATAATATTTTTTATAAGTATAGTAATGCATTTGATTGCACATAGTTAATTTTACTACCTTATAAGAAACAAATCTTATTAAATTCGTAATTTATCGTGATAAAATATCAAATAAAAATTAGCAGGAGTTTTTATGCCATTAATAAAAGGTTGTTCCCGTAAAGCAATTTCTGAAAATATTAGAACCGAAATTAAAGCCGGTAAACCGCATAAACAAGCAGTCGCTATTGCTTTGTCTATTGCCGATAAAAACGCAAAAAAATGCAAAACAAAGCATTAAAAATTTTCTTTACAAAGAAAGATAATTAACATCTTTTAACCGTATTATTATTTTTTTCGTATTTTCTAAATATGATTTTTCTATTTCTTTATTTATTTTTATGCGACGTAACAAACCATAAACAGGTATGCTAAAAAGCATACATTCCTTCATATTTTCTTTAAATTCTTTTTTCCATGCCGCATTTATCAATTCTGATTTTATCTGCTCAATAGGTTTATTTTTACCGTTCTTATCTTTATACGACGTTACGATATTCCAATCATAATAACTATGCCACTTCATCATACCGTTTTCCTGCATAGATAATTCCATACAAAGAGTGTCTTTTGTAAGCCCGCCACACTGCAAAGACGGATAAAATATTTTATATCCGAAATCATTTTGTGCAGCCCTACCAATTCGCATCGTAGGTCCTTCTTCATGAACCACAATTCTTACATTATTTGCATAACACACATAGAAATACGGAGAAAACAGCATATTCTGAGATTCAAATTTTAATGTCACACCACGAGATTTAAAAAAGTCCGGCAATAAAACTTTTTCCCTTGCCATACCGGAATCTATACAAGCAGACATTATAACAATTTTCGTTGCATTAAATCTTTTATCTCTTGCAATACAAGATATCAACTCTTTTACACAATCTGCTATTTTCGGTGAATGATACCTATCAACTGATGTGCTTAATTTTAATTGCTTTCCTTTTTTAGCAAGCTCGTTCTGAATCTGTAATAAATCGCTTAATATCTCTGCTCTTTTCGGACCAAATACCCATCTACAATTAGTCTGCAAACAATACACATCTGTCTTTGATATATCAAATTCTTTAAACATTTTTAACATATAATGCGGTTCCACATCATATATCAAAGACCATTCACCACCTGTCATATAAACAGATTTTAATCTAGAAAAAGAATTTAAATAATATTTCGCATCTTCAACAGATATATAATTTAAAGCCTGGTTTGGTCCACTACACTCAAAACAATGCGCGCAATTCTCGTCTCACACTTATTTGTACAACGAAGCCTTATATCAACAGGCGCAAAAGCCCACTTCTTTGCAAAACGCTTTTTGGAAAACAAATCCATAAACCCATTGTATACCGACTTAAAAAATGGTTCTTCTTCTTCATTTTGCAAGACTTTCGAAATATTTATTACTTCATCCTCCATACAAACGAATATACTACACGAAAAAATTTGTCAATATTTTTATATTACACGAACTTCTCTGGAACAAGGTTCGTAATATTCTTCCAAATGCGTCTAAATATGCTTGTATCCGGAGATTTATTATATACACGCGGTTTTTCGTCACCAGGTCTACTACCTGTCCAAACCGTACTACCGTTTTCTATTGTAACATGCCATGAAGTTTTTGTATCTCTAATAATCATTTCACGCAATCTATCCGCAAATTCTTTACTTTCAAAAATCGCAACATTTTCTGTATTATAGCAAGCACTTCTTGGATCTAAATTAAAACTACCTATCCAAGAAATATCATCGTCAAAAACCATCGTTTTACTATGCAGAACAGAAAAACTAGATTGTTTTCTTTCTCTATCATGTTCCTTTCCGCGTAAATTTTCTGCAGACAACATAAATTCATATACATCTGCGCCAGAATCAATTAACTGCTTTCTGTATTTTTCCCATTTTGCATAAACCGTAGGAGCATTTGTTGACGCCAACGAATTAGTTACTACCGTCATATGAACACCAGATTTTTCTTCTTTTAACATATGATCTAAACCACCCTCACCAGGGACGAAATATGCAGCAGAAATATATACAGAATTATCTGTCTGATTCCATAAACGCATTAATTCTTTTATTATATCCCCACGATAATTTTCTTTTTCTTCCATTGTCATTTCAACTTTGTATGGAGGATCCGCTAAAAACTTTCCGTGTCCCCAACAGAAATCAAAATTTTTATTCTGATACTCCTTCTGAACCATTGAAATGATCTTATTATATTGATTTATGCTATCTGAACTTTCTTTCTCTATTTCTTTAAATTTCTTTTCTAACTTTTTAGCATCCTTTTTTGATTTTGATTTTGGAAAAACGGAAGCAGGTATTGATAAATGGTAATTCCAATACTCATCAAAACTAGCAGTTGCATATTTCGTCATATCACCAACAAATAAAACATCTGTATCTGAAAAGTTAGAGGCTGTTTCAGGATAAAAATAATTACTTCCTACATTCCTACCACCAGTTATGTATGCAATATTATCTACAATGAAAAGCTTATTATGCATCCTAGAGTTTAAACGATTAAAATCCATTAAAAACTGAGGGTAATATAACAATTTTGAACGATTTGCCACAGTATTAAAAACTTTAACTTCTATATTAGGATGTTGATTTAGTAACATAACATCAACGATATCCGACTTCGTGCCATAATCGTCAATTAAAACACGTATTTTGACTCCCCTATCAGCAGCTTTTTTTAACTCACCTATTAAAACTTTTGACGAAAAATCATTACTATAAATATATGTTTGTAAATCTATTGTCTTTGTCGCCATTCTTGCAAAAGCTGCTCTTATAACGAAAGCAGATAAACCGTCTTCTATTAATGTTGCACCACTTATATCTTCTTCAGCTTTTAACTCTTTTTCATAGTACTTTGCAATCGGCGTATTCATCGGATCATAGATAAAATCTTCTGCTGTTATTTTCGGAGAATAATCTTTTAATTTTTCATCATGTAAAGTTGTCGGTACTGTTGTACAACCGACTAATGGTAACGATAAAATAAAAAAAGATACCTTTTTAAACAAAACCATTTTTTACCTTTTCAGTTATTATATTTACTATAACAAGATTTACAAGTAAAAATCCATAAACTAAAATATAAAAACAACAAAAGTAAAAACTTAATACTTACAGACATAAGAACATTTTTTCATTTGATATATTATACACATTATGATAAAATGAGTAGCAATAGAAGGGATTTTTTGCCATGAAACGTTTTATTGCTGTACTTAGTAGTTTGCTTGTTTTACCAGCTTTTGCAGAGGTTGTTCCGGCATATTATTATGAAGATGTAATGGAATATAACGAAGAATATTCCGACACTACGCCGAAAGATTCTTCTGATAAAACAGAAGAAAAAGAACAACAGAAAACAGTCGTAAACCCTGTAACTCCAAGCACAGTTAGCCCAAGGAATACAAGCGGTAGAGCAGCAACGTCCAGAGCAGTCGCATCATCTTCTACGACGAGTCGTAATACATCAAATCGCAATACAAACGCAAACATATCTCGTTCGGTAACTAGTAGAGCAGCAACGACAACAGCGACAAGAACCGTTCCGACTACAACCACAACGACTACAACGAATAGACGTCCAACGACTACCGCACGGACGACGACGACAACAACAAAAACTCCGGGCGTAACTGCACGTAATACTCAAACGAACAACGCAACCACAGCGCGCTCCTCCATTGTTCAAACGGATACAGTTAACCAACCGTTATATATAACTAGTAGAGTAGGAGTAAATACATCATCCGTAAGTGCTCGCGTACCAACGGTCAGGACAGGCACATCAACAACAAGCGTTTCAACAAGTGATACTTCTGTATCATCAAGTATAACAATGGATGAACTAGCTCAAATTACAGATTTTTGCAAAGCTCAATATACGTCTTGCATGGATAATTTCTGTAATGTATTAGATGACAACCAGGGACGTTGTAGTTGTAGTGCAAATCTGAAAAATTATTCGGAAACAGAAGAAGCGTTAAAAAAAGCAACAGAAGAATTACAAGACGTTGCACAAAAAATTCAATATATCGGATTAACAGCAGATGAAGTAGAAACGTTGTTTACACAAACAGAAGCCGAATTAGAGATGCAAACAACAACCGATAATACTCAATTAAAAAATGATTTAGATAAAATTAAAAAAATGATCATAGATGTAGAATCTGGTAAATCAACAAGTTCTACAACAGGATTAAGCTTAGATTTATCTGGATTATTAGATTTTACAATAGATAGTACTGGTTTTAATTTAAGCAATTTACTTGGTACAACTACTGATACATCTTCTATCAGTAACCAACGTGGTGAACAGCTTTACAAAACAGCTGCTGCACGCTGTAAAGCATCGGTCTTAAATAGCTGCCAAGCACAAGGTGTGGATATTTCAGTTATAACTAACTCTTATGACTTAGAAATAGACAAACAATGCATAATATACGAACGAACATTAACAGAATCTAACGACCAAATGGCAGCAACAGTCAGAAACGCTAAAAGCGTTTTACAAAAAGCCCGTCTTTTGGTTGCTCAGCAGAAAAACTCATATGATTTACGTGGTTGCGTAAATGCATTAGATTCTTGTATGCAAGATGATTTTGTCTGTGGTAGCGATTACGAAAACTGTTTAGACCCAAGTGGAAAATATATTGTTAATGGAGACATAGTCGTTGGAAGCGCACCAGGTGCACCAAATGATGAAAATGCTGTTATCTATGAGACGTGGAATTACGATACAAACTCTAACGCATGGACTAATGGCACGCTCAGTGATTATATAAGCTCAACAGTAAAATCTTCTTTACCTTCAAAACCTAGTACAACGAATATGTCCGAATTTTTACAGAATAAAATCGGTTATCATGATGATTCAGATGGTAAAAATTACGGTATGTGCATGTCTGTATTAAACAAATGCCAAGATATAACTTATAGCGGCTCAGGTCAGAATTTAAAATATAAACCAGACAATGATGTAATTAAAGAATTTTTAAGTCGTACTTTAATACAAATAAAGTCTATGCAAGACGAAATTTTGTCTGATTATGCAGAAGATTGTATTACAGATGTATCTTCATGCTTATCACAGAACAATTATAATGCATCAAATCCGACAAGTACAAACATAGCAATAAATGCATGTAAATCTGTCATAACAACTTGTATGTCTGTTACAGACGCCCAAGAGGCAAGCGCTAACGAATGGGTAAATAAAGTATTATCCAATCCAGAATGCCCATCAAATACAACGGGTACATATCCAGATTGTGTTTGTACAGAAAATACAGCTTCATATATATCAAGTATGAACAAATGTATGTCTTGCCCTACTTCCGCCGAACATGGTGCAAGCACACAAGGTAAATACCCATTATGCTCTTGCGAAACAGGTTATACATATAGCTCTAAAACGAATACTTGCGTTAAAGATTAAATGTCCAAGAATATAACCATAAAAGCGCCCTGAAGGGCGCTTTTATAATTAAAGAATTGTTAAATTTGGACGAATAGAACGTAAATTATTTAAGGATTTATCCTGAACCTTTTTAAATGATTCTGGGTTCCATATCTGAAAACTATTACCACGACCAACAAAAATAGCTTTTTCTTTAATGTCGGCATACTTTAATAAATCTTCCGGTATAATTATTCTACCTGTTACGTCAAAATTAAGCGGTCTTGCATCTGCAAATAACATCGCCGACAAATCATCTAACTCGTTACTAAATATATCTAATTTATCTGTAGCAGAAGCCAATTGCTCCATTCTTGACATAGATAAACCTTCAATACATTTATTCGTAAAAGATCTATATAAAACAACGCCAGAAAATTTTTCGTTAGAAACAGAAGCCCGAAAGGATGCAGGTACAGATATTCGCCCTTTTGTATCCAAACGATTTTCATAAGATGAGAGAAATAATGACATTCTTACTTTTATGTTTTTAGGCTTACGCCATCACCCTTTCTGACTTCATAAAAAATTTAGCATGGTATTTTATGGTTGTCAATGGTAAATAATATTTTAAATATGGTATTTTATACCTTTAAATAAATTTAAAATTTTTATATTTTTCTCTTGACCTGCGATTCGTTTTTGTTCTAAGATCCAAGTATAGACAAGGAGAAAAGTTTAAAAATTCGCAAAAAGCCATAAAAACATCGGTTTTCTGCGAAAAAATTATAAAAACAAATAATTTTAACTTAAATTTTTGTAAATACAGTTTGTACATACAAAATTTGTTAAAAATAAAACCCGAAAAGGAGGGAACCGCACATGTCAAAAAATATAAAAGAAATAATGATTGCTCTTAACCAAGTTTTAACTACAACAGTCTGGGTTAATGAAGATCGTCAAATAATATCTTTGGCCGACGAATTACAAATCGGTAAAAATAATTCTCCGCGATCAATTGAAGATTTATCAAAAGATTCTTTGGTTGGTGCTTATGTTTCATTACAAATAAGAACAGATAATTTTGATATTGCAGCAGAAAGTTTAGATACAAAAACGTTGGCTTTAAAAGTAAAAGAAATGGTATTTACAGAAGCAAAAAAGATAATTGATGCAAACGATGAAGAATCAAACAAAAAATTTGCCAAAGCCGCATAAAACATATTATGTGCGGTAAATAAAAGAGTATAAAAGTTTCTGGGGAACCAGAAGGAAGGGAGCAACCGTCAATAAGTAATTGTTGACGGTTCTGTTTTTTAAAATCTCATACTTCCTTTTATCATACCGGTATAATTATTATACCCATCGCGAAACGTAAAATCAGCTCCTACTTCTAAATTGTATAAAACGCCAAAATTAAATTTAAATTTTAATCCGACTAAACCTTGCCAGCTTGCTAAACGTTCTGCTGATATATAATATTCTGTATCACTTATGACAACGTTTACATTATCTATATCTGCAAGCCAATCATATGAAATACCTAATTCTAAACTAGGTAAAAAACTAAAAGATTCATTATAAATAAATTTATATTCTGTAATAAATTTTGTATACGTACTTAAAAAATCTAAATTAGCAGAAGAAATTTCTTGCCCAGCACTATCAATAGATTTATTTCTATGTAAAAAAGTATATTTTGTACCTACAAAAGGAGTTATTTTTAATTCATTAAAAGATAAACTATAACCTATATCTGACCAAATAGAATTGGTATAAAGCCCAAAATCATCAAATAGTTGAATACCTGCTACATTTTTTGTTTCACTTATGTTACTATAAAAAAAACTTAATGCATTATTCCAAATAAAATTCCCATAATTATATTTTGCATATCCACCTATACCATGTGTGGGGGCGTGTAGTACTCTGGCCCAACTCTTCAATCTATCGTATTGATAATTATAAGCGATACCTAAAGTTAAGTTTTTTTTATAATATTCTGCACCGATACCTATACCATAACCATAAATATCAAAATCTGCATAAAATTTATCTTCTTTTAATCTACTGCCCCCACCTAAACCTGCCATCCAAAACTTACCATTACTTATGTAAAATTCTTCACGATTATTAGAGTCAAAAGATAATAATTTCTCATATCTTTCTGTATGTAAATTACCTAGTATTTCCATTAAAGGAGCGGTTGATGGCGCAAGAGCTGTTAAAGCTTTTATATATCCCCCAGCATCTACTTGAAGTAAATAATCTAACCTTTCATAAACTTCGTCTGCAATAATACCCTCACCTATTGAGGCATTCTGCCAACCTATAGCAGTATTTTCATTATTCTGTGAACCACCAGAATTTTTTATAATCTCTAAAAACGTGTTTTCTTGCATCACTTCATACCAACCATTACCTAATTTTACGAAAGCATAAATATTATTATCTATGTCAGGTAGAAAATTATCTGTTATATCCGTAGAACTACGCAACAATTGCACCTGCAAACTTTCTCTTCCCTGCATTGCATCTGGCCCTAAAACAGCGCTTAACAATGCGCCTTCAGATATTGTAAATGTATCTGCCGTTAAATATCCATACGTATCTGCATTTTGTATGTTTAATTTTAATGTACTTCCAGACTCAAATGTTGCAGTATTTATTATGGTATTCGTAGTTCCTAAATCTAAAACCCCACCCGTTACCTGCAAATCCTTTGCACTAAAAAATTTACCGCTATCACTAACCAGAACTGTTCCTGATGCTATTGTTACATCACCGCTAAAACCACTCATATCTTCATTAAGCAATACTGTTCCACCCGTTGGCATAACACTTTCTTCCAACGTATACGGATTATTTATTACTATGGAACCTGAACCCGTTATCTTATCGTTGAAAACTATTTGATAATCAGTTGCTGCATTTAGCCCTAACGTTTCTGAAGTATATATCGCATTAGATTCACCAGAAGAAGTATTACCTGTAAATTCTATATCCGAATTCTGCGCTATTAAAAACAATGCATTTATATTAAAAATCGCACCACCTCCATCCGTTGCCGTATTATTCACAAAACTACTATCTATTATGTATGTATCATCCCAGTTATAAAGCGCACCACCATACATCGCACTATTACCAGTAAATGTAGAATTTTTTACGACAGTATATAAGCCATCTCCTATAATTCCGTAAACACCTATTGCCCCCCCTGTTTCACCTTTATTATTTCCAAATGTACTATTTGTTATATCCATCATACCTGTAGTATAAACAGCTCCTACACTTTCTGTACCTATATTACCTATAAAATCAACGTTATTCATTGTGACTGTATTTGAATTATATATAGCCGCCCCACTTGTCGCTGTATTAGAACTAAAAACACTATCCGAAACCGTTATTTCACCATCATTAAATACTACACCACCATAATTACTAGCAGAATTCTCTTGAAAATAACTACCTGCTATATTTGCAGTTGTTCTATACTGATTATAAATTACGCCGCCATTGCTACGCGTTACACTATTATTTTGAAAAACGCTATTTAATATACTTAAATTACCGCTATTGGTTTGATAAACTACACTGCCACCATACCGTGAAGAATTATTATTAAATGCAGAATTTTCTATATTTAAATTACCCCCTGTATTTGAAAATACTGCCCCTTGCCCAGATTGATAAAAACCGTTAACGGAATTCTCTATTGTTGCACTTTGCCCAGAAACATTAAAATTCCCGACATTTGTGAAAGAAATACTGCTATCACTTGAAACAGTAAAACCATTGTAATTATCTCCTATAAAATTATACCCACCACCATCAATATTTGTAATCACGCTTCCTGCTACACCAACTAAGCGATTTGCCGTTAAATCTGCCGTTATCGTTATATCATTTTGCGCAGTATTCGTTTTGTAAGCGTTATAAAAAGAACTAAAATCCCCGACATCTACCCCATATGCGGTAATACCGTAAAAAGCAATCATGCAAAAAGGAATTTTTTTTATTAAAAACATTTTTCTCTCCATTCAAATACAATAAAAAAATCGCTTAAAAAGCGATTTTTATCAATATTCTTATATTCCTATAAAAAATTCTTTTTGTTTAAGATAATATTCCTTCTCTTATATGCGCAACCGCTTTCGCTCTTTCTTCAATCAATCCATTAAGATTAGCACCGGTTAAATCTGCGGCATATTTTATAGAATTTGCGAAAGCTAATGCATCGCTATTACCATGAGTCTTGACAGCAAAGCCCTTCAAACCTAAGAAAGTTGCCCCGGCATAAGAACGCGGATCTATTTTGTTTTTTAACCGCTTAAAAACATGTACCAAGAAAAAGGCACCAACCATGGCAAGAATAGACTTTTTAAAATTATCAACTAATACACGTTTTATAAGTTTTGCTGTACCTTCAACCGTTTTTAATACTATATTCCCAGTAAAACCATCGGTTACGACAACTTGAACGTTTCCTCCGCCAATATCATTACCTTCCACAAAACCTATATACTCATACGGCAATTTATCTTTGTGGTCACTTAATAATTTATTTAATTTCTGAAGGGTCTCATTACCTTTCGTATCCTCTTCACCAATATTCAAAACGCCAACTTTTGGTCTAGGCATTTTACCGATTACTTCTGCATAAACACTACCTAAAACAGCAAAATCAAATAAATTACTTTCGTCGCATTGAACGTTCGCCCCAAGATCTAAAACTACAACCCTAGAATCCCCACCACCAGATGGTAACATTGTTGTAATTGCAGGTCTTGAAATACCGTCTATCGTCTTTAATGCTAACTTTGATAAAGACATCAATATTCCCGTATTTCCAGCACTAACAACAGCTGCAGAATTCCCTTCACGAACATCTTTTATGGCCATATACATAGAAGTATCTTGTGAATGTCTAATTACATCACGAACTTTATCTGTACCTTTTATCGCATTAGGTGCATGAATTACCTCGCAATTACGTGCAACACGAGGATATTTCGTTAATAATTTTCGTAAAATTTTTTCGTCGCCAAACAAACGAAAGAAAACTTTATCCTCACCATTCTGATATAAGAATTGATTCATCCCACCAAGAACAGCATTAGGGCCTTTATCCCCTCCCATTGCATCAATAGCTATAATTTTCTTTTCTGTCGACATAGTACATTAAAAAAAGCAGAAAGGCACGTTCGTGTGCACTTCCGCCTTTGTTTTTCGTTTTTTCTTTATTTTGCACCACATGCAGGGCATATATGATGCGGACGTTTTTTCTCACCGCATACTTTACATACGCTGCATGGCATTATTGACAATGCGTCATGAGACCGACGCTGTGCAGAACGTGCTTTACTTGTTTTACTTTTCGGCGTTGCCATTTCATTATCCTTTTATTTACAGTTTGTTATTTTATTAAAATCTTGCGCTTTTGCAAGGAAAACTTTAATCTGATATAACCTGAGCCACAAACATACCATGATTATGCATCAAACCTATTACTGCACTGTGGTCGTCCAGCCCCATATAAAACTTATACCCTTGTTTTTCTAATGCGATTATCGTTGCTAATTTATAATCCGCCGTAGTCCCGGGGTAATTATGCGGTTTACAGAATATTCGCTTTTTTATATTCGGAAGTAAACCATTTATATGCATTTCTACCTTCTGTTGCCCCATCGCCCACCGACCTGTTATAAAAACTATCGTAAAATCCTTCCCTAACGTTTCTAAAACCCGTATCATATTTTCATTCGGTTCACCGAAACGGTCATAGTTAGCAATTGCAAACTTCTTATTTACAACACCATCTATATCACAAAATATTGCAGGAATTTCTTTCATACTTTTAACTCACAACGCCCGACACACTTAAAACTAAAGCATGTCGAGCGGTTATGTTTCTATTATCTTGATTAGATATCCAACAACTGCTGTTGCGTACCACCTTCACGAGCAAGCTTTTCAGCTTTTTCTTCTGCTTTCGCAATTTCACGAACGCGACGTACATATGCACCCGTTCCGATTGGTATCAGACGACCGACAATCAGGTTTTCATTGATACCAACCAATTTATCAGTTGCGCCACTAATTGCTGCATCAACCAATACTTTCGTAGTCTGTTGGAACGAGGCGTTAGATATGAAAGATCGACTTGTCAAAGATGCACGCGTCAAACCAACCAAAACTTGTGATGCTTCTGCCGGTTTACCACCATCATGAATAACACGAGTATTCTCTTCTTCAAAATCAACACGGTCAACGACTTGCCCCATCAAGAATCCTGTATCACCTGGGTTCGTGATTTCTACACGACGAGTCATTTCTCGTATCAAAATTTCAATATGCTTATCGTTAATTACCACACCCTGCAGACGATAAACTTGCTGTATCTGTTCTACCATAAAGGTTGCTAATGCTTTCTGCCCCAAAATACGTAAAATATCTTGCGGTACAGGATCACCATCAACTAACTTATCAGCTTTTCTTACAACGTCACCGCTACGAACTAATAAATTCGTACCTTTTGGTACCGCATATTCAACAGGTGCGGTCCCATTATCTGGAACAATACGAACTATTATCTTTGATTTTGCATCCTCTAACTCGATAGTACCGTCTATTTCTGCTAACAAAGCTGGGTTTGCAGGTCTACGAACTTCTAATAATTCGTTTACGCGTGGCAAACCACCGGTAATATCACTCGTACGTTTTGACTGAACAGGGATTCTTGCCAGTACGTCACCAGCAGCAACAGTTGCACCGTTTGCTACGTTCAAAATAGAATACATAGGTAATAAGTACTCTGCAATCTTCTTACCACCCAAGGATAAGATCTCACCCTTTTCATTTACCAATGTAATTGCAGGGTTTAACGCTTTCTTTGTATTCGCTTTCCAGTTAATTACTTTACGAGAAACAATACCTGTCATAGAATCAACTTCTTCCTGATAAGATACGTTTTCAATCAAGTCATTAAACTGAACAATACCGTTTTTTTCCGCTATGATCGTATTTGAATAAGGATCCCATTCTGCAACTTTTGCGCCTTTTTCTACCTTGTCACCATCGTTTACAATTAACATTGATGCATATGGCAAACTGCTTGTAAATTGCGCTTCACCATTATCATCAACCACTGATAATTCACCATTTCTTGACAATACTACAATACGACCGGCAGAATTTTTAATTGTATTCACACCAGACAACTTTATAGTACCAGAAACAGGAACTTCGATAAAGTGACTTTCTGCTCCACCTGCTGCAACACCACCAATATGGAAAGTACGTAAAGTTAACTGAGTACCAGGTTCACCAATAGACTGTCCTGCGATAACACCGACAGCTTCACCTACATGAACCAGCGCATTACGCGACAAATCCATACCGTAACATTTCGCGCACAAACCGTCACTGCAACAAGTTAATACGCTGCGAACATCCACACTTGGTAACCCGGATTCATTTATTTTCTTTGCAGCGGCTTTATTAATTAACTCACCCGCAGGAACTATTACTTCTTTTGTGATCGGATGAACTATATCATGAGCTGCTGTACGTCCCAGAACTACGTCTCCAAGAGCAACTGACAACGCACTACCTTGATATACTGGTTTTGCAGTTATATATTCTGTTGTCCCGCAATCGTGTTCTGTAATAACTGTATTCTGAGCCAATTCAACCAAACGACGTGTCAAATAACCAGCGTCCGCCGTCTTCAAAGCAGTATCCGACATACCCTTACGCGCACCATGCGTCGACGTAAAGTATTCCGCCATAGTCAAACCTTCCTTAAAGTTCGAAATAATAGGAACTTCTATAATGGAACCATCTGGCTTCTGCATCATACCGCGCATACCTGCCAACTGCTGAATCTGACGTTTTGAACCACGAGCACCAGATAATGCCATCATCAATACAGAATTCCAGTTATCACCGGTTGTTTTACCCAAAGCAGCATAAGCCAAGTCACCCAATTTATCGGTTGTTTTCTGCCATAAGTCAATTAACTTGTTATGTCTTTCACCACCTGACAATAAACCGTTCTGATATTGTTCTTCAATTTCTTCTGCCGCTTTTTCTGATTCTGCAATCAAAGTTTTCTTTTCCTCTGGAATTACAATATCATCAAAACCTATTGAAATACCACTTCGTGCCGCCTGTTCAAAACCTGTATTTTTCAAAGCATCTGCTAATAAAATTGTTTCTTTATCACCGCAACGTTCATATGTTGTTGCTAATAATGCTTTGATTTCTTTTACAGGCATAACTTTGTTTACCAAATCGAAAGGCATATTTTCTGATTTAGGTAATAATTCACCTAAAATCATACGACCGGCTGTTGTCTTGTATGTTTTACCATTAATACGAGCAATAATAGGCGTATGTAAAGTTATTGTCTTATTTTCCAAAGCCAACTGTACTTCATCCATATTCGCAAAACGCGGTGACTTTTCAGTATGTTCCCCATTAATCAATGAAATATAGTAAACACCTAAAACCATGTCTTGAGAAGGTACGATCATCGGTTCACCGTTCGCAGGTGACAAAACGTTATTAGAAGACAACATCAAAGTGCGTGCTTCTAACTGCGCTTCCAATGAAATAGGAACGTGAACGGACATCTGGTCACCATCAAAGTCAGCATTAAAACCTTTACAAACCAAAGGATGTAAACGAATTGCCTTACCTTCAATTAAAACCGGTTCAAACGCTAACATAGATAATCTATGTAACGAAGGTGCACGGTTTAATAATACAGGATGTTGGTAAATAACTTTTTCCAAAATTTCCCAAACGATATCTTCACCGTTTTCGACCATTTTACGTGCTGTCTTCAAAGTATTAGCATAATCACCTGCCAACAATCTTGCATAAACAAATGGTTTAAATAATTCCAACGCCATAGTCTTTGGCAGACCAACCTGATGCAATTTCAAAGATGGTCCAGAAACAATTACAGAACGACCGGAATAATCAACACGTTTACCTAACAAGTTCATACGGAAACGCCCCGATTTACCACGTAAAGAATCAGACAAAGACTTTAATGGACGGCGGTTCTGTGAAACCATTGGACGCGCTTTATGCCCATTATCGAACAAAGAATCTACAGCTTCTTGCAACATGCGCTTTTCATTACGAACGATGATTTCAGGTGCGTGCATTTCCATAAATCTTTTCAGACGATTATTGCGGATGATTACGCGACGATATAAATCATTCAAATCGGATGCTGCAACATGACCTGCATCCAAAGTTACTAATGGACGCATATCGGGTGGTATTACAGGAATAACATCTGGTAACATCCATGCTGGATCTGTCTTGGAATCTAAAAACGCTTCAACCAACTTCAACTGTTTAATTAACGCTTTACGTTTCGCTTCAGATTTAGTTTCTGCTAACTCTGCACGTAAACGAGTACGTTCATCCCCCATATCCAGATTAGCAATTATGCTTCTGATACCTTCTGCACCGATACCTACATGAAATGCATCTGCACCGAATTCTTCAACCGCATTCTGATATTCATCTTCACTGATAACATCATATTGTTTTAAATTTGTTAAACCTGGTTCAATAACGATATAAGCATCATAAGAAATGACCTGTTCCAACTTTTTCTGTGGTAAATTGTTTAATAAAGTTGCAATTTTACCTTCACGCAAGAACCATGTATGCGCAACAGGCATAGCTAATTTAATATGCCCCATACGTTCACGACGAACGGTAGAAGATCCTACCTCTACACCGCAACGTTCGCAAACAACGCCACGGAATTTTATTCTTTTATACTTACCACAAGCACACTCATAATCTTTTACTGGTCCAAAGATCTGCTGACAGAACAAACCTTCTGGTTCCGGTTTTAAAGAGTGATAATTAATAGTTTCTGGCTTTTTAACTTCACCATGTGACCAAGAAAGTATTTCTTCTGGTGATGCAATTGTTATACGCAAAGCATCAAATTGTTCCTTATTTTCAATTTGTCCGAATATCTTCTGCAACATATTGGTCATGTATTTTGCTCCTTTCAGTAGCTAAAAATATTGCGTGGCTAGCGGCGTTACTTTTTATTATAATGCTTTTAGCCACCGCCACTTAATCTATTTTCTTTGGTGTCATTGACAAACCTAAACCACGTAATTCGCGAACGAACACGTTAAAGGCCTCTGGTGTACCCGTCTGAATATCATTACTACCAGATATGATGGATTCATACATCTTCGTACGACCAGTTATATCATCAGACTTTACAGTCAACATTTCTCGTAGTAAGTGAGCAGCACCATGTGCTTCTAACGCCCAAACTTCCATTTCACCTAAACGCTGACCCCCCATATGAGCCTTACCAGATAACGGTTGCTGCGTTACCAAAGAGTAATTACCAATTGAACGTGCATGAATCTTTTCATCAACAAAGTGATGCAATTTCAACATGTACATTACACCGACCGTTACAGGACGTGCAAATTTTTCACCCGTCATACCATCATACAGAGTAAATTGCCCGGATTCTGGTAGTTTAGCTAGTTTCAACATGGAACGAATATCTTCTGGACTTGCACCGTTAAATGTGGGTGTTGCCATCGGTACACCATCTTTTAACAACGATGCTTCTGCACGAACGTCTGTATCCGTCATTTTTTCCAACTTTTCGGCAATTTCTTTACCATAAACTTTGCCCATAATCGTACGCAAATCATCCGTTACGGCACGTTTCTGTTTTACTTCTTCCAGAACTTCGCCGATTTGCTGACCTAACGTACGCGCTGCCATACCAAGGTGAGTTTCTAATATCTGACCGATATTCATACGACTTGGTACACCTAATGGATTCAATACAATATCTACTGGTGTACCGTCTTCCATATATGGCATATCTTCAATAGGTACTACTTTTGATACTATACCCTTATTACCATGACGACCCGCCATCTTATCACCAGGCTGCAACTTCATCTTGTGCGCAATATAAACTTTTACTTCTTTCAAAACACCAGCTGCCAAAGAATTGCTTTCTGTTACTTTTGCAACTTCCGCATCAGCTTTCTCATTCAATTCTTTCAATTTAGCAACATGCTGTTCACGTAGTTCATCAATTTTTGCCTGCGCTTCTTTATTACGTACAACCAATTTTTTAACATCAGCTGGTCTTATACCTTCAAAGACTTCTTCTGTAAGTTTCTTACCAACAAATGGTTTCAAACTACCGGTACCAGCATCAATGATTTGACCCTCTGCAATTTGGAAAACCTGATCTGCAAAACTTTTTTCCATGATAGATGTTTCTTCTTCTCTATCTTTGTTTATCTTTTCTATCTTTTGCAGCTCGATCATCTGCGTACGTTCGTCTTTCTTTACACCATGACGAGTTAATACGTTAACGCCGATAACCGTCCCTTCTTCATTTGGTCCAACCTTCAATGAAGAATCTTTAACATTCAATGCTTTTTCACCAAAGATATTACGCAACAATGCTTCTTCTGGTGTCAACAAAGTTTCTGATTTTGGTGATACGCGCCCAACCAAAATATCACCTTGTTTAACGCGCGCACCAACGTAAATAATACCAGATTCATCCAAGTTCTTTAACGCTTCTTCACTTACATTTGGAATATCACGCGTCAGACTTTCCGGTCCCAACTGAGTATCACGAACTTTGATTTCTTTTTCAACAATCTTCACAGATGTAAACGCATCGTCACGTGAAATACGCTCTGATATAACAATAGAGTCTTCGTAATTATAACCACGCCATGGAACGAACGCCACCAAGACATTACGCCCTAAAGCTAATTCACCGTAGTTCATAGAAGAACCATCCGCTATAATATCACCTGCTGATACACGATCACCGACTTTTACTAATGGTTTCTGATGTACCAATGTTTCACTATTACTACGTTCAAATTTCTCTAGGTTATAAATATCAACACCTGTCACAACATTACGGCTGTTCATACATTTTACCACGATACGATTTGCATCAACAGATTCTACTATACCGCTATGCTTTGCAACCTTACCAGTTCTAGAATCACGCGCAACTTCACGTTCAATACCTGTTCCAACAAGTGGTGCCTGAACACGTAATAACGGAACTGCCTGACGTTGCATGTTTGATCCCATCAAAGCACGGTTCGCGTCGTCGTTTTCTACAAACGGTATCAGACCTGTTGCAATGGATACCACCTGTCGTGGTTCAACGTCAATTAAGTCAACTTCTTCCTTTGGAACCATAGTAAATTCACCGTCAACACGTGCTGTTACCATATCTTCAGCCAGCACACCATTAGAATTCATAGGTGTATTACCTTGTGCTATCTTATGCCCCAATTCTTCATCCGCGGTCAAATAAACCATCTTGTCTGTAATTTTACTATTTTCTACAACATAATATGGCGTTTCAATAAATCCGTACGGATTTACACGCGCATATGTTGCCAGATGGTTAATCAAACCAATGTTCGCACCTTCTGGTGTGTGAATAGGACACAATCTACCATAATGAGTCGGATGAACGTCTCGGACATCAATACCAGCACGCTCACGGTTCAAACCACCAGGCCCCAACGCAGAAATCAAACGCTTATGTTCTACTTCTGATAACGGATTATATGCATCCATAAACTGAGATAACTGTGATGTTCCCAAGAATTCGGAAACCAAAGACATCAATGGCTTTACATTGATAACATCTTGTGGCTGCATGTTCGCAATATTTGGTGAAGACAGACTTTCACGAACCAAGCGTTCAATACGAACCATGCCTGTTCTGAAGTTCTGTTCTAATAATTCCCCCACTGTGCGAACGCGACGATTGGATAGATTATCAATATCGTCCACTGTATCCTTATGATCAATGATATTGGTCAGCGTCTTTAATACCGCCAAGAAATCAGATTTTGTCAATAAACGTTCATCTTCCGGTTTTTTACCTGAATCTATCTTCAAACGCTTATTCATTTTAAAACGACCGACTGCCGATAAATCATAATATGCTGCATCAAATCCCTGACGCATGAATAAATTAATTGCCGCTTCCACTGTCGGACGTTCACCCGGTCTGATTACATTATAAATTTCGATCAATGCTTCTTCACGATTTGTCGTCTTATCTGCTATCAATGTATTACGCATATGTGAAGTAATTGTAGTATTGTCTATCGAAATTAAAGAAATATTTTTAATACCTAATTTCTCTATATCCTCTAGTACTTCTTCTGTAATTTCTGTACCGGCTTGAAAAACTACTTCTTCTCCGTTCATAACGGGGTCAAATAAATATTCACCGACTAAAGCTTCCGGCATAATACCGTATTCTTTAGAAGTGCTCATAATTTTTGATAAACGTTTAGCATTGATACGGTCACCCTTATTAGCTAATATTTTTTTATCTTTCGGATTAATTAAATCATAATTTAAGCGATATTTATCTAAACCTTCAAAAACAGATGTTTCACCAATCCACATCTTACCGTCAAAAGATAAAGGCATACGTTTATAGAAATTACCTAAAATTTCTGCGTCATCCATTCCACGAATATTCGATTTACGTGGATCTGCAAACCATTTCTTTTCATCTTCTGCAGAAGGCAAACAACGTAATAAAACAGTCGCAGGTATTTTACGACGACGATCTATACGAACGTATATTATACCTTTATACTCTTCAAAATCTATCCAGCTACCGTGTTCAGGAATTATACGAGCAGTATACGTTATAGGGTTACCAGCAATTTTTGCTTCTTTCGTAGTTGCAAAAATCACACCTTGAGCACGATGCATCTGAGAAACGATTACGCGCTCTACCCCTGCTGCTATAAAACTTCCCCTTTCCGTCATTAACGGTACTTCACCCATAAATATTTCTTGCTCTTTTATATCACGTAAAGTCTTTTTACCGTCTTCGGCGACATCCCATAAAATTAATCTTAACTTTAATTTAAGCTTACTGGAATACGTCAAATTACGTAACATACATTCTTTTACGTTATATACGGGTTTATCCAATTTATATTCTACAAACTCTAAATCCGCAACACCCGCATAATCTTTAATTGGAAACATCGAAGAAAAAACATTCTGTAAACCGATATTTTTTCTATTCTGAGGTTCAACGTCATCCTGCAAGAAATCTCTGTAAGAATTGTATTGAATTTCAACTAAATCAGGTAACGGAGTTTGCAAAATACTTTTATCAAAATATTTTCTGAATTTCTGGATAACTGCCATGGGTCTTGATCCTTTTTTGTTGTGCTTTTTGCAAACGAGAACATAATCTATCGTTATTATCTTTTTACGCTTTTGCGCCCACTTAAGTTTTTATACCTAAGTGGGTTAGCGTTTCGTCGCAATTTATCGCGACTTATCTTTTTCTTTTAAGGAACTAGAACGTTCCTCTGCCGAATTATTTCAATTCAACTTTTGCACCAGCTGCTTCCAATGTAGCTTTCATTTTATCGGCTTCATCTTTTGCAACAGCTTCTTTTACTGTTTTCGGTGCGGACTCGACCAAAGCTTTCGCTTCGCTTAAACCTAAACCAGTAATATCTTTAACCGCTTTAATAACAGCTAATTTATTTGCACCAGCTTCTGCTAATACAACGTCAAATTCTGTCTTTTCTTCAGCGGCAGCTGCTGCTGGACCAGCTGCAACTGCAACTGCTGCTGCTGCACTTACACCCCAAGCTTCTTCTAAAGCTTTGGATAATTCAACTGCTTCCATAACACTTAATTTTGACAATTCTTCAACTAATTTTTGAATATCTGCCATTTTTTTGCTCCTATACAATATTCAGAATGTCATCATTCTGGTATATTTTAATTCTTTTTTCCATACTCTGCAGAAACACGTGCCAAACGTGACGCTGGTTCGACCAATATACGTGCGATTGTACCACGAATTTCCAACAGGGATGGTAGTTTGGATAATTGCACAATGTCGTCTTTACTTAGAACATCTGCATCCATTTTTCCACCAATAATTGAGAAATTTGGGTGTTCTTCCGCAAATTTCGCCAACACTTTGGTTACCGCCAAACTATCAGTTGCAACCGCAACCGCCGTCGGTCGTTTCATCATCTCGGACACAGGTTCAAAGTCGGTATCTTTTAAAGCTAACTTCATCAGACGGTTTTTAACGACCTTAAAAATAGAAACTAATGGACGCAACTCATTACGTAAAGCTTCCATTTCTTTAACCGTCAAACCATGGTTTTCAATAACGAAAACCCCGTTTGCTTCTTTTAAAGACGACTGCAACGCTGAAATCAAATCTGATTTTTCTTCGCGTCTCATCTTTTTACCCTTACTTACAAGATTTCAGAAAACTGGTTCCTAAAATCCCCTGTCTTGTTAAACTTTCCATTCGATTTTTACATCGAGTGGGGCCTTCACATTCTGCCCCAAAGAATCTTTTCTTTGTCTATGATGAAAATTAAGTCATTTTCAAAACACCATCAGTCTCGGACAGAAATCTCGTTCGCGACTAGGTACTATCTTACCTAACCACGTTTATTATTTTACTTCTACCTTTAAACCAGGACCTTGGGTCGTCGAAATCGAAGCACCCAAAATATACTGACCTTTTACAGAAGCAGGTTTTACCTTTTTCAACTGATCAATTAATGCATTTGCATTTTCAACCAATTTTTCCGTTGCAAATGACATTTTTCCTATACCTGCATGAATGATACCCTTCTTTTCAGCACGATACTCAATCTGACCGGCTTTTGCCGTTGCAACAGCCTCTGCAACATTGTTTGTCACAGTACCTAACTTTGGATTAGGCATTAAACCTTTTGGTCCAAGAATACGTGCAACTTTTGACAATTTTGGCATCATATCAGGCGTCGCAATAACGCGATCAAAATTAACTTCACCTGCTGCGACTTTTTCTATTAAATCATCGCCACCAACAATGTCTGCACCAGCTTTTTTTGCTTCGTCTACGCCATTAACGGTAAACACAGCAACCCTGACTTTCTTACCAGTACCATTCGGCAAAGATAACATTCCACGAATATTCTGATCAGCTTTCGTTACGTCAACCCCTAAACGAATCGCTATCTCTAAACTTTCATCAAACTTTTTAGAACAATAAGGACGTAACGCTTCAATAGCTTCAGATAAAGAATAGACTTTGTCTTTATCCAATTGTTCCCATGTTTTTTGTCTTTTTGTCTGTTTCATATCTTATTCCTCCACCTTTACGCCCATAGAACGGCATTGACCCGCAACGATATTCATAGCAGATTCAATGGTAGAGCAATTTAAATCAGGCATTTTACTTTCTGCAATTTCTTTAATCTGTGCTTTTGTAATCGTCCCTACAAAATCACGACCTGGTTTGTGAGACCCTATCTTCAATTTCAAAGCTTTTTTAATATAATAAGATACAGGTGGTAGCTTCATAATAAATTCAAAGCTGCGATCTGTATAAACTGTGATTATACAAGGAATTGGCATTCCTGGTTCTTTATCAGCAGTTTTATCATTAAACTGTTTGCAGAATTCTGCGATATTTACACCAGCAGCACCCAACGCAGGCCCAATAGGAGGCGCAGGATTTGCCTGTTTTGCAGGGACTACTAATTTAACAATCCCTTTTACTTCTTTTTTTGCCATTTATTCACTCCATTTTTCGTTGTGTTTGTGGTACGATATGGCTATCTACCACAAGCATGCCTTTCACATGCACGTCGGTTACCCGATTAAACTCTTTCAACTTGCGCAAAGTCTAACTCTACACTAGTTTCACGACCGAATACTAAAATAATAACAGTCATTTTCTGTTTCAAATTATCCACTTCTGATACAACCCCATTAAATCCAGCAAAGGGACCATCTATTACATGAACTTCTTGTCCGACTTCATATTCAATA
This sequence comes from uncultured Alphaproteobacteria bacterium, assembly GCA_944389645.1. Classification (GTDB taxonomy): domain Bacteria; phylum Pseudomonadota; class Alphaproteobacteria; order Rs-D84; family Rs-D84; genus Enterousia. The sequence goes on along the minus strand of CALXMZ010000033.1, from coordinate 18,430 downwards.
TCTTCCGTAACAACAGAACCTTCTTCTACCTGCTTTAACAAACGACGCGCCTCTTCTTCACTGACCGCAATAGGTTTGTTTTTAGCACCAAGAAACATCACAACCTGTGGCATCAATTTTACTAACGAAAAAGTTTCGTTATTCATTACCATTTGAACAACTATGTAACCCGGGAAAAATTTCTTTTCTGATTTTACACGTTTACCAGCTTTAATTTCGGTAATTTCACGCGTCGGTACCAAAATTTCCCCAAAATAAGCATTTAAACGACGTTTGTCTATCTGTTCACGTAGCCCCCTTGCAACCTTATCCTCGCAACCAGTATGAACATTCACAACAAACCATTGCATTTTATCTTCCATACGCACTTCCTTTGCCCGTTAGAAAATCCAACCCACAATCGTATTTAAAACGCTGTCAATAACAAAAAAGAACAGCGCTGCCAAACCAGAAAACACCAAAATCATTATCGTCGCACGAATAACGCTATCACGTGATGGCCATACAATTTTAAACCATTCTCCCCGAACAGACTTGATGTATTCTAGTATTTTTTTCATAAATTTTGCCTATGTATCTGACTACTAAACGGATTTAAATCCTTGGCAGGGGCAGAAGGAATCGAACCCTCATCCGCGGTTTTGGAGACCGATATTCTACCGTTGAACTATGCCCCTTTTACGTTAACATTTACCCTGTCTTTATTTACCGCGAACCTTAATAGTCTGGCTCACGATAGCACACCTGCATAAAAAATCAAGCGGAAATATTATAATTTTTTAAACGAAAACAAGCAAGAAAAAAATTAAACCGATTTTTTTAACGAAAATGCGTTTATATAGTACTTTTTTACTTGCACACCCCTTGCTTTTTTGTCTACAATCTTTTTAAATATAAGGAGAGGAACACTTGCAAGACCGCGTCGAACCACCAATTTTATTATCACGGTTAATGACGTTCATTTTCGCAACGATGATTGTCGTGGTTATTACTATGATCATTACCTTGTACAACATGTTCCCCACCAATAGACCACAAATCTTCTTCTTGATGAGTGTACCAAAAAATAACTTACAGATTGTATTAACGGAAATGCAACCGTCTGATGAAAATATTGAACCTTATAAACGTGCATTTATTCAAGAATACGTAAAAGCAAGAAACGAAATTATACCTAATATAAACGTAATGCGGACCAAATGGAATAACGACTTAAACGGTATCGTTTATACATGGTCAAATCAAAACGTTTACAACGAATTCACAAAAACAAGTATGTGGAACGCGTTAATGTCTAGTATTCCTGATTTTGAGTTTTCATGTTCTGTTGAATTTGATAATAATGCGATTGAACCACGGACAAATGACACTTATGCTATAACGTTTCGTTATTTCTGTTCAGATATTAATGGACAGTCAGATAAAAAAGAGTATAAAATAAAAATAAAATTAGAAAATGAAAAAAATCTTAAGTGGGTAGACAGAATAAATAACCCGCTGGGTATTAGGGTTTCAGAATATGAAATATTATCTGGAAATGGTGATCCACTAGATACAGGGTTCTTAGAAGATACAAATATTTAAAAATGGAAGGAATAAGTATGACGTTCGCAAAAATGATAAAGTTAAATATATCAATATTATGTCTGACTATGTTATGCGCTTTATGTGATACAAAAGCATCTATGGCGGCCGGCATTCAGGAAGCATGGGATAATCCAAATGCAAATATGGCATCTGGTAGCACGAAACCAGGATATGCTCAACTAAGCTGGTCAAAAGGTAGCGTGTTACCTATAAAACTTCGTAACGGTATGGTAACTATGATAACCTTACCAAATGGTGAACAGATCGAAGATGCCGTCGTGGGCTCTGACGGTTTATTCGCATTTGAAGCTGCACAAGGCGGAAATAAAATTCTAATAAATCCGCAACCAAGTAATCAAGGTTCTGATACGAATTTTATCGTAACCGGTAAATCCGGAAATCAATATATATTTTATCTTCGTTGTGAACCATCTAACTCAAGTGAAATAACGTATTCCCAAGTAGATGTCGTTCTTGATGGTAATGCAACTTTACCAAGTGCATCTTCTAATTCTGCAAACTCTGGTGGTGGGGCTTCCTCCATTTTCAAAAAAGTATCTTCTACTAGTAATACAGTCGGCGTAGATGGTGAAGATTATGGTTGGATAAAATCAATGAAAATAGATCCGTCAGAATTTAGATTTGATATGGATATATTCGTTCCTAATCCAGATGATTATGTCATTGCACCAGAAAGAGTTTGGCGCGATCAAATCTTTACGTATATTGATTTCGGAGATAAAGTAATTTCAATGACGCAACGTCCAGTAGTATCCCTGTTAGTAGAAGGTGGTGAATCACCTGTTAGCTTCAGAACAGACGGTGAAGACGGAAGATTGCTTATAGTTGAAGCGGTTGGTGATATGGTTCTTCGTAGCGGTCAACGTATTGTATGTATAAAAAAACGTGAAAAACCTTTCTTAATTGCTGACACAGCATCTGTTATGGCTTTAGCTGAAGCAAATGTTGCTCAGAGTATGTTATCTGGGCAATCGTTAAATAATATCGCTTATAATGCGGATTTATCGGCAATAAATTCTTCTGTTGGTAACTATACTTCAACACCTATGTTTGTTGGTAATACAATGGGGGCATCAACAACGGGTTATTATATGCCTGCTGGTTATGGTTTACCTGTACAAACTTATGGTTCTTCAACAGCTAGTGGCGTTTCAATGATACCGACAGAACGATTAACTGCAGGTTCTTTCTTACCGCAATCTAACATACCATTAATAACCTCGAATCAGACGGGCGTTGCAGTTGAATTAAAATCTGACACTTCTGTGAAGGCTCTTAATGATTATTGGGCTAATTTATTATCAAAATTTAGTGGGGATGAGGGTACGGGTATTTTAAGCCCATATGAAAATATGGTATTCTTTGCTGTTGATGAACAAGGTGTCGGTGAGTTAGGTGCAGAATCTTCTGCAGCTCGTTTATATCGCCTTCGTATAGGTCCGCTATCGGATATAGATACAGCGCAAAAGCTATGCGATCAATTGACCAAATCTCAGGGAGTAAGTTGCAGCGTCGTAAGAATTCAGTAACTTGTATGAATGCGGATTAAATTATGAATAATATAAAAAAACAATTTTCAGAACTACGTAAAAGCACGCCTAAACATATTCAATGGCTGTTGCTTATCGCTGCTTTTGTTGTGGTTTTAATTTTGTTAACTTTATTATTAACGAATAAAGATAAAGAAGAAATTAAAAACGTTGATGCTGTTGCGATAAATCTAAAAATTAACCCTGATACTATAAATTGGGCAGATGTAGTTGTCGGTGAAACAAAGAAAGAAACGATAAAAATTTCTTCTAACGCACCTGCAAAAATCTTAAAAATAAATTGGGGTAAGGAAGTAAATGGTTTATCTACAAAACCACAGGAAAATTGTACTGCTATGGCTCAGATAGATACAAATAATCCTTGCTCAATTACTGTAGAGTATCGACCAACAGAACAAATGAAAACAGAAACGGTTGAATTATTCGTTGATTGGCATGGTGTAGATGAGTCAAATATAATGACGGATAGTGAAAAAATTATGTTTATATTAGGAGCTAAAGAACCAATAGTAGAAACGCCTCTCCCACAATTTTCAATAGATAATCAACAACAGGAAAACTTAGACAAAGAAGAAAAAGAAGAACCTAAAAAAGAAATAGAAAAAGAAATAAATGCAATTGCTTCATCAAATAATTTTTTTGAAGAAAAAACTATGAAACCAGTAGAAGAAAAAGTTGCGGAATCAATCGACGTTCAACCGGTTAAAGAAAATTTAACTGAAGAAACACCTGCAGAAAAGTGTTCTGATTTTGCTTTTCCTGGTTACAATTTATCTGGTATTCAAAGCGGTTGGATCCGCCCAGAAGCAGGAGCTTATTACTTTCACCCATTTTCAGATAAAAATTGCGATACTCCAACAGGAGTATATAACCCTGATACCGGTATAATAATAGATATAAATGATAATGGGAAAAAAATTGGTACAGATGCAGAACATATAGGTTACACATCTATAACGAATGGGGCAATTCCACAGCTATCAAACCCAGTGTCAAAGAAAACAGTTAATAAAGCTAGACAATTAACGACAGAAGAATTATTAGCTCAAAGTGCAAATATGCAACCTATAGAACAGATAACTCGTATTAAGTTAGAATCTAATAAAAACCCTACTATTATCGGATCAAGTAGTAAAAATGCTATTTTTTCTTCTGATCCATTTGATAGAAAGTTCGTATTACGTCAATATAAACCAATACCCGCAACAATTGTTTCTGAAGTTCGCGCAGATCCTTCTTTATATAATTGTATTGGAAGTCAATGTTCTGGGCAAAATTTACCTGTACGTGCAACAGTTGATAGAAACGTATATTCTGACGATGGACGCACGGTAATAATACCAACAGGAACTTTGATTCTGGGATATGTCACAGGCGAATTACCAGGTCCTTACAAATCTATTGGTCGCATGCAGATAAAATGGTATCAATTTATTTTGCCCAATGGGGTGGAGTTTAATTTTCACAATGCTGAGAGTCAACCATTTTCTGGAGATTCTCAAGGACGAGCAGGTGTTCCAGGACATGGTAGTACAGACTATGTAGAACAAATCGTCATGCCAATGCTAACAGCAATCGTTCCAGCCGCAGTTAATATGATTGCTCCTATTGCTGATACATTTGTTAATCAAATTGATCTAGATAATAATACGGTTGTGCAATCTGGAACTGTTCGATCATCAGAATTAGCAAAAAACGAAATTATCACCGCATGGAACCAAGTTGCACAAAAACTACTAGTTGATGCAATGGACAATACTATACCACCTTTCTCAATTGCTGCTGGGACTCGCATTACAATTTTTTCACCTAATGACTTAGTTATAACTTGCGGAACAGATAATAATAAAGAATGCTCTGTAGAAAACGTACGAAAGGCTACAAAAATGGAAGATGAAAGAAATTTTCGTAATGATAGTTGGAGATCTAACCCAGGTGTAACAATAAACTATAATGACCCATCTTGGGTAGGTCAAGTCCGTTCATTTGATCTTGGGCAATATTGCACGACAGATTCTAGCGGTATTTGGGATATTAATAAAGGTATGCTAGAACAAATTTATAATTCTGGTTATGAATATAGAACAATTTTAGCTTATTGTCAGTCTCTGAATTATCAAGCAATAAATAACGTAAAACAAGATGTCTTGTATCAAAACCAGCAAGATCAATTTAAAACGAATTATTCTCCGGGCCAATCTATTAATAGTTATGACACATGGTCAAATAGTAATACAATAACAGGTATTTCTGGTAGTGAAACTTATAATAAAGAAATACTTGGGTTAACTTATAACGACGACGGATCTATCCAAAATCCGTTCCAGACAACAGAAACAGAAACACAAGAAACGGTTGTTAATGTTATTACTTGTGACGAAAACGGTACTTTACCTGACGAATACGGCTGCTGCCCTGGTGAAATATACACAGATATGGGCGAACAAGGTTTTAATTGTTGTCCTGAAACGGGGGGGGACTGTTTTCCTCCAATCTTATAACTAAACCGCCATTTATGGCGGTTCTTTATTCAATAATTGAAAAAAATAGGAGTTTATGATATAATATAAAATGATAATATAAAAGCTTTTAAAAACGCGCTAAACCTTAGCGCGTTTTTTATATAAAAAACACAAAAAACACGATTCGAATATACGAAAACAAAACTTATTAACGAATCAGAAAACTGATTCGAATTTCAACCTTTGGTTGTAACGTTTTACAGTTTTCCATTGATGTTTTATATATCGTGTCGGGCAATTAAAAAAGGAGGAGAATAAAATGATATCTCAGAATATTCAATTAAATTGTTTCACAGAAAAATTTCAGAACGCAGAGCAACTATGGTTTTGGTTCTTATATTCGAAATCTATCCAAAATGGTTTCATAAAAAAACATAATTCTTACACAAAACGCCCATGCGAATTATTAGATGTAGAAACTCTTATAACAAAATTATATTTATCTGGTCAATTAAGCCGAGAACAACTTAATGTAATGAAAAAATTTGGTGATAAAAGACGGGCTCCACATCAATATATTTGGGAAGAGAATCGTTCTGCAGACTTGTGGCGTCGTGCAATGAATGTAATTGAAACCGCAGGAATTAAACGCGGCTGGATTGAAGAATAATTTTTATCTGGATCCGTACTTTTATGGTACGGGTTCTTTTTAAAAGGATAAAAAATGATTATTATAGGTTTTTCAAGAAAAACATCAAAACTTTTCCCCAAATTATTCTGCAGAAAATATAAACATTGTGCTCCTATCTTAATAAACAAAAATAATGAATATATAATGCTTCAGTTTATAAAGAAAAATCATATAAAAAAAATTATACTAACTCTTGATTCTTTAAAGCTATTACGTAACGCGGGTTGGGAATTTATAAACATATATAATATAAAATCTTATAATTATAAAAAATCTAAAACTTGCGTAGATCTTACAAAAAAGGTTATCGGATTATATGCCCCATTTATTCAGACACCTTATAAATTATATAAAAAATTAAAACGCCTATAACGGCGTTTTTTACTTTTTTACATACTTTTTTATATAATACATTTGTCCGATTCCGAATACATTTGAAACTGTCCAATAAAGAACTAAACCTGCAGGCATCCACGCAAACATAATAGTAAATATTAATGGCATCCACTTCATCGCTTTCTGCGTCTGAGCAACTGGATCATTCTTATTTGTTTCTTTATTTGCCATAGATACAGTCTGTAAATGCTGTTGCAACCACATTGTTAACCCCATTAATATGGGTAATATAAAATAAGGATCCATTGCAGCTAAATCACGAATCCATAAAAAATGTGCACTACGCATCTGAACAGATATTAACAAAGCTTTATATAACGCAAAGAAAATAGGAATCTGTATTAACATCGGTAAACACCCAGACATCGGTGATGTTTTATGTGTTTGATATAAACGCATCATTTCCATCTGCATACGAGCTTTATCATTTACATACAATTTTTGTATACGCTCCATTTCAGGTTGCATTTTCTGCATAGCAATCATTGATGTATATGATTTCCTAGTAAGAGGCCATATAACTAAACGTAATAAAATAGTCAAAATAATTATTGCAATACCATAATTCATAACAATTGAATTTAATGCATTCAATGCCCATAACATAGGTCTTGCCAAAAACCAAAACCAACCATAATCCATCGTTTCATTTATACCTGCAATTTTCTTACTTGCAGAATCCAAAACCTTCTGATCACGTGGTCCAACAAATAAATTCGTAGTAAAATTTTTCGTTTCACCTGACGCAATAGAAATTGGATTAGCAACTACATCAGATTGATATAAATTTACATCTTGCTTTTTTACTCGTAAAGTCTGATCAAGACTATCTATAGAAACTATGGTTTCCCAATATTGATCAGCAAAACCAATAAAACCCGTAGTTGTAGAATAAGCAAAAGACTTTTTATCTAAATCATGCCAATCGTCTCGTTCAATATCAGAATTTACATAAGCAATTGCACCTGTAAAAACCCCTGCAGACGAAGGTTTATTATTCGAACTTACTATTTTAGCATACGGAGCAATAGAAACGTCTTTACCAGACGTATTTTTTATCGCATCTTCTATTGTCACCACATAACCATCTATGCTGATAGTACGACGATATTCAATGCCACTAGAGTTTCGCCAAATGAAAGTATCTCCTTCTTTTTTCCATACAGTTGTTGCAACAGGTGCGTTTGTTCCAGAAGCAATAAAACCTATTTCTGCAAAAGTCCCCACGTCATTTAATAAAGAAACGTGCGTTTTCGAGTTAAAATCAGAACCATTTTTAGCAAATTTTAATAAATTTATATTAGAAATACGTAAACCCTGAATTTCAGCAGAAATATCTTCTGAACTAATTTCTGAGGTCGGAACTGATGATAAATCTTCTATTACAGTTTTTTCATCAGAAACTTTGTATTCTGTATTTTTTGGTGCCATCCATGAACCTATTAACCACCAAGATGCAAAAAATAAAAGAACCCACCAAAAAAAACTACCAATCTTAGATTTTGAAGATTTGTTTACTTCCTTATTCGCGTTCCACTGTTTAAACCCGGAATTATTATCTAAATACCTAACCATAATTATTTACCACCTTTAATTTTATTTTCTTTTATATTTTTCAAACAACGTCTTCTTGCAAGATACCAATTTAATAAAAATAAACAAACCCCGACAACAATGCAAATATCGGCAACGTTAAAAGCCGGCCAGTGCCACCCACCAACGTGAAAATCTAAAAAGTCAATTACAGCCCCAAAACGAACGCGATCAATTAAATTACCCGTAGCACCACCAACAATCAATGCCAATGGTAATCTTTCATAAGACTGTGCACGAATAAATAAATAATAACCAATAAAACCTATTATGAAACCTGTTCCTATTATTATAATTATAGGAGCAACTTCACCTATAGCACGAAGCATAGAAAACGACGTACCAGGATTCCAAGTAAATACAATATTAAAGAAATCAAAAACTTGCGACATTAAATAAGGATAACTTACAACGTCCCATGCATTACCAAATAAAGGCACAGAACCAGTTATCATATGTAATAAAATACTTTTAGAAAATTGATCTAATAATATAATTAGTAATATTATTATTAAATATTTTATGATTTTATTTCTCATATTCTTTACCTATTTTCTGAAATATAACAATACTTACAAATAAAATCAAATATAAAAAGTCTCTGGAAATAGAGACTTTTATCTATTACAAATAAAAGCTTTCTCACTTTTCGTCAGCAATCGTATTATCCACCATTTCATAATTATTTGAACGAAACTCGTTTAATAAATCATCTATTTTCTTTTCAGATATACCCAAATGACTTAAAAGCCCATAACCCAAAAAGAAAGAAGATTCTATAGTTTCTGGTTGCGCTTCAACCACTCCTTCTTCTAATAAGATTTTTGAATCCGCTAGATTTCGTGCTCTTGCAAAAATTTTTACTCTTGGAGCAATATTTCTAATGGTAAGAACAGTATCTCTTGCGTTATTCGCGTTATCCAAAGCTACAACAACCGCTTTCGTTTTCCTAGAATTAACACCTATTTCACGAAGAACCGCTTCATTCCTAGTATCACCATATATAACATTAAAACCTTGTTCTCTACCCAACATAACCACATTAACATCAAGATCAACAGCAACATATGAAATATCTTCTGCTATTAACATTTGTGATATAATCTGCCCTACTCTACCGAAACCGCATATAACAACTTCCGTTTTCTGTTCATCAATTTTTCTATTTTTTTCTACAGGAAAATAATTTGAAAATATTTTTCCAGATTTTCTTAACGAGTCGTAAATAGTTATCAAAATAGGAGTCAACATTATCGATAATATAATTACAGCCGTTAAAATCTCTTGATGCGCTAATGGTAATGCATTTATCCCAGAAGTTTTTATCGTCTGTAACATAAGCAAACCAAACTCTCCCCCTTGGGCAAGAACTAAAGCAATTGATACAGAATCTTGTATGCTTACTTGTCTAACGCGCGCTACAATAAATATCGCTATAAATTTTATTAATATTAAACCTATCACACCGGCTAATAAAATATACCAATTATTACTTAGCAACGTTAAATCTAACCCCATCCCCAAAGATATGAAAAAGAAGGCCATAAAAAGCATAGAATATGGTGTAATTTCTGCACTAATTTGATGACGATATATAGTTTCTGATAATAGCATACCTGCTAAAAAAGCCCCCAGACCAACTGGCAACCCTATAAAATCCATTACTATCGCCCAAGCTACTATATTAAGCATTATCGCTAATAAAAACGCTTCTTTAGATTTTAATCGAGCAACTAATTTCATTAATGGATTTAATATAAACCGACCAACGATTACAACACTAATGATTAAAGCCGCAGACAAAACAAAAATATCAATTGCAGTAGCACCTAAATTAAACGTCTTACCGGCAAATACCGGTAACATCGCCAGTAATGGTATGGACAATAAATCCTGAAACAATAATATAGAAAAAGTTTGCCTTCCCATATTAGTATTTAACTGATTCCTTTCAATAAGTAATTGCATATCTTCTGATGTACTTGACATTGCCAAAAGCAACGATACCATTATACACCCTAATATCGTCCACGAAGTAATACCAAATAATACAGGGAACAGCATAACGGCAACCATTAAAACCTGAGCTGCCCCAAAACCAAAAATTGTACGTCTCATATTCCAAAGACGTTTCATATTTATCTCTAACCCCAAATTAAACCATAAAAACATGATTCCAAGGTCACCTAAAAAAGTCCACGCGTCAGTCAATTGAAACATATTCAATACATATGGTCCCGATATTATACCTGCCAACAAAAAAGCCACAAGCGCGCCTATTTTTGCAAGCCTTAAAGTACAGACAAATAAAAATAAAACCGCTAAAAATATTAATATTGCTATCGACATTTACTCTCTCTCTTTTTATACAAAATATTATAACAAAATTTCTGCCATTCGTGCAAAAGTTTCTGGATCAATATCTTCTGCTCTTTCTTTACCTGATAACCCAAACTGATTCCAATCAATATCAGGTATTATCCCACGAACCATTTTGCGACGCTGACCAAAGAGTTTTGCTGTCAGATTCCCAACTTTTTCAATATCCCGAATTTTTTTTATTTTTTCCGTATTAGGTAATACTTGAACTACAGCACTTTGAACTTTCGGTCTTGGTACAAAAGCAGTATTAGGTACCTCAAATAAAATTTTTGCATCTGATATCAAGGACGTTAAAATACTTAAACGCCCATATTGCGCGTTCCCAGGTTTTGCAACTATACGTTGCGCAACTTCGCGCTGAAACATTAATGTCATTGAATTTATGGGTTCACCTTTTGCAACGCATAATAACCAATTAATAAATAATTCCGTTCCAACATTATATGGCAAATTAGAACATACAGCATAATCACGAATTCCTAATTTTGAGAAATCAACTTTTAATGCATCTTCATAAATTACAGTTAATCTTCCTTCCGAACTTTCTACTATTCGTGATAAAATAGGCTCGGTAGTTTTATCTTTTTCTATCGCAATTACTTGCTTAGCCCCAGCTAATAATAGTGCACGCGTTAATCCTGCTGGTCCCGGTCCAACTTCTACAACAACAGAGTTTTCTATATCAGGAACACTTCTTGCAATACGCCCCGTTAAATTCAAATCAAATAAAAAATTCTGCCCGAATTGCTTTTTAGGTTCCAAACCTGCTTCACGCATCATTTCTGATACAGGCGGTAAAGATTTTATTTTTTCTATACTCATAAAGTCTTTCGCCCTCCGAATGCAAGCGTTAACGTACCGTCATCCAGATAATCTAAATCACCACCAAGCGGTACACCTGATGCGAGCTCAGAAAATCTAACACAAGATTCTGCTCCTATTACGGACATTACATAATGTTGCGTTGTTTTACCTTCTACTGTATTCGGCAAAGCAAATATTATCTCAGAAATATTTTCTGATTTAACTCTATAAGATAAATTGTTTATATTAAGATCTTCTGGAGTCATACCTGTCACTCCTGAAATCAAACCACCAAGAATATGGTACCTACCATGAAATACCGCAGATTTTTCCAAAGTCCAAACGTCCGACAAATCACGAACAACGCAGATCTGACCATTCGCACGTGATACATCGCGACAAAATTCACATGCACCAAATTCTGCATCTGTTAATACCCCACATATCGGACACGGTCTAACTGATTCTACCGCATCTAACAAAGTATTTGCTAAATTTACCGCCTTTCCCGTTTTATCCTGTAGTAAAGCTAAAACTATACGTTGTGCCGCTCTGGATCCTAAACGTGGTAATTTTGCAAATTGTTTTATAAGTTTTTCTATTTTCGAATTCATATTTTAACCTAATGAAAAATGTAGCAATCTATACCAGCATTTACAGCTTTATTTTTTATGCTTTGTGCATAACTTTCAGATAAATTATTTGCCCTGACTCTGAACATTCCATTCGGAGCTACCTCAATTGCAGTATTTATGCCAAGAATATTTCTTACGTTATTAACTTGAGCCTGTGCAGAATTACGCGATGAAAAAGCCCCAAACTGAACACCTGCCCCACCTGAAGAAACCACTGCAACACTCTTTAAACTATCATTATAATCATTACTCGCAACTGCACCTGTTGCGGCATTATACGCCGCACTAAAAGTTGGCGCACTGCTTGTAGACGCAGGTACACTATAAGTTTTATATCCCATATCAGAATTTTGCGTTGGCACTGAGTAAGTTTGAGAAAAACTATCTGTACCATCTAACATAGCAAAACCTTTATTTAACATTTTCGTAGAAACATTTGCACGCACATCTTTGTTTTCTGCACCAAGTACTACAGATATAAGATGATGTCCATTACGTTTTGCGGTTGCTACCAAGGAATATTTAGACTTATTTGTAAAACCAGTTTTCATTCCATCACACCCAGGATATGTTCCAAGCAATCTATTACCATTAGTGTATGTCTTACCATTATAAGTCCACGTTTTTATACTAAAATATTTCCAATATTGTGGGAAATGCTTATAAATTGCCATTGATAACAAAGCAATATCACGCGCAGTAGATAACTGATCATCATTTGGCAACCCAGAAGAATTTTCAAAATTAGTTCCGGAAAGCCCTATTTCATTTGCAACCCGAGTCATCAAATTTGCAAAGTTACCTTCTTTACCACCTTTTAGATTTTCTGCCAGAACACGTGCAACGTCGTTTGCACTTAAAACTGTTAAAGCCTTTATCGCGTCTTCAACTTTGATCTTACTACCCGCAGGCAAACCAAGCTTAACAGGTGACGCAGACGCGGCAGACTGAGAAACAATTAAATAATCGTCTAAATGTAACCGCCCGTGTTCCAATGCATCAAAAGTTAAATACAAGGTCATAATTTTCGTTAAACTTGCTGGGTAATTTTGTACTTTTGCATTTTCCTGATATAACACGCGTCCCGTATCCATATCTGCCACAAGTACTGCCTTGTACTGTGCACCCACAGCGGGGAAAACACACAAAGATATCGCAAAGAAAATCCCAATTAACCTTTCCATGTCTATCAAAGATTTTAGTAAAAAAATATAACGGCGGTCAATAGTTTTCCCACCGTTATTTCATCTTAATTTTTTATTTTTAGTCTAACGTTCGTAAACTAATTTTATCTTCATCTACTATAACGATTTTCCCATTATTTATACCAAATTTTCTAGCAGAATTAAAAGCATCTTTCTTTGCGAACAAATCCTCATCATATATCGGAAATACACCACGCGCTAAACACAACTGGTTTGCAATCAAACTTTCACGGCAAACAGCAAATATAGGAATATCTGGCTTACGACAAGAAATCTGTGTCGCAATATCTGTATCACGTGCAAATACAACTATTGCAGATGCTTTATTTAAGTAAGCCATTGATGCAACACTTCGAGACCAATCATTTTCCGGAACGTTATCAATTCGAGACCAATCATAAGGATTAGCAATTGCATCACTATCTGCATAAGACAATATCTTCGTCATAGTTTCAATTACATTTACAGGATTTATACCTATCGTCGTTTCTTCGGACGTCATCGTAGAATCTGCACGCAAATATGCAGTATTTGCAACATCTGTTATCTCTGCCCGTGTCGGGAATTCACTATTTACCATCGTCCCTAACATTTGCGTTGCCATAATAACAGGTTTATTCATTTTACGGCATTCTCGAATTATATGCCGAGAAATAGCAGGTAATTTTTCAAACGGCACCTCTACCGCCAAATCACCACGTGCAATCATTATTCCATCTGCTACAGCCGCTATTTCTGTTATCCTTTCAACTGCATTCGGACGTTCTATTTTTGCGATGATCTTTACAGGATGCGACGTACGCGCAACAATAAAATCACGAACTTCCGCAATATCTTCCGGTTTCTGAACGAAAGAAATAGCAACCCAGTCCGGATTCTTCGTTAATGCGTATTCTAAATCTTTTCTGTCTTTTTCCGTCAAAACAGATGTTGCTATTTCCGTATCCGGCAAATTAAAACCACGTCTAGACCAAATTTCTGTTCCGCGTAAAACAGTCGCCTCGACCTTACCTTTTTCAACAGAATCTACTTTCATTTCTATCTTACCGTCATTTAATAAAATTCTGTCACCGACATTCAAAGAACCCAAAACATCTGAATCTGGCAACTGAACGCGCGTTGAATCTCCGAGTTTAGAATCTGTATCAAAAACAAATTTCTGTCCTATTGTTAAAGGATATTTGTCTTCAGTTTCAAAGTTTCCAATACGATGTTTCGGACCTTGCAAATCAACCATAACCGCAACTGGTATATTTAATTCTGTAGATATTTCACGTATCAAATCAATTTTCTTCCCCTGAACATCACCTGTATCATGACTAAAATTCAAGCGGCACATATTTACCCCTGCCTGTATCATTTTAGTTAAAATCTCTTTATCTTCGCATTTAGGTCCGATCGACGCTGTGACTTTTGTAAATTTATGCATTTTCACCTGCTTATTTTATACTTTGTTTTTCTTGATTTTTTCGATTTATTGTATATCATAAGAAACAGAAAAAGACAAGGGGAAATCTGCATGAAAGAAGCAAACCATGGTGCAATTGATAATCAGCAATTGCTTAGCATAATTGAAAGAATCGAAAAATTAAATGAAGAAACTGCAGCTATCGCAGCAGACATCAAAGAAATTTATAGTGAAGCAAAATCTGCCGGTTTTGATCCGAAATACATTCGTCAGATGATACGTCTACGCAAGATGGACCCTGATGAATTAGACGAAGCAGATGAATTAACCCAGATGTATAGAAATGCATTAGGTTTATAAACACTCATTATTTAAAATAATATTAAACTGCACCCTAATGGGTGCAGTTCTTAATTTAATATTTTTACTTCTTCATTGCTGCAGCAATAAAAGCGTTAAACATCGGATGACCACTAAATGGACTTGACTGAAATTCAGGATGAAATTGCCCCGCCATAAAAAATGGATGATCTTTCAACTCTATTATCTCGGGCAATCTGCCGTCAGGACTGCGACCGGATATTATCATACCATTTTGCGCAAATTTTTCTTCCCAAGATATATCCATCTCGTATCTATGTCTGTGACGTTCTGATATCTGTTCCTTCCCGTATACCTTTTCAGCCAAAGTACCAGATTTTATTATACAAGGGTACGCTCCAAGTCGAAGCGTTCCACCCATATTTTCAGAATCATGGTCTGTCATTATATTTATAACTGGCGTACAATTTTTTGAAAACTCTGTTGAATCCGCATCTGATATACCTACGACATTTCTTGCAAATTCTATTACTGCAACCTGCATACCTAAACATATCCCCATATAAGGTATTTTATTTTCACGCGCATAACCTGCTGCCGCAATCTTTCCACCGACACCACGCGTACCAAAGCCACCAGGTACTAAAATCCCGTCAAGCCCCGCGACTTGCTCTGGCGAAAAATCTTCCGCATTTATCTTCTTTAATTTTACATGCACGTTATTCTGAATACCCGCATGGAATAGTGCTTCGTTTAAAGACTTATATGCATCAGGTACATCAAAATATTTTCCAACAATACCTATCTTTACTTCTGGTAAGTCCGCAGATAAATACCGTTCTATCTTTTGAAACTTATCCATATTCCCTGCTG
The DNA here is from genome assembly GCA_944389645.1 of uncultured Alphaproteobacteria bacterium. Taxonomy (GTDB): domain Bacteria; phylum Pseudomonadota; class Alphaproteobacteria; order Rs-D84; family Rs-D84; genus Enterousia. Next base: position 2,502 of record CALXMZ010000033.1, on the reverse strand, counting down.
CAGGTGGTAAATCAAAATGCTCGGCAATAATATCAAACACATGTTGCGCATCGTACGCCAAAGGTATCTTATATATATTATCAACATCCATACCACTTATTACATTCTTGGCTGGCAAATTACAGAACATACCTATTTTTGATTTTTCTTCAGACGATAACATTCTGGGGGTACGCACTATCAACATATCTGCCTGAATACCATTTTCTAATAATTCGCGTACAGACATCTGGGTCGGCTTCGTCTTTAATTCTCCGCTTTTTTCTAAATAAGGCGCCAAGGTCAAATGCACAAACATTACATTCTTTCGACCAACATCATTTGCAAACTGACGAATGGATTCTAAAAATATCTTGCCTTCGATATCCCCAACCGTTCCACCTATTTCACATACAACAAAGTCCGTACCAGTCGGAGCACTTAGATATTCTTTTATCTTATTACTTACGTGCGGTATCATCTGAACAGTCGCCCCAAGGTAATCCCCGTGACGCTCTGCATTTAAAACATCCCAATATATTCGACCACCTGATACAGAATCGTTTCTTGAAAGTTTTATTCCTAAAAATCTTTCGTAATATCCTAAGTCCAAGTCTGTTTCAAACCCGTCATTTGTCACATAAACTTCACCATGCTGAAAAGGCGACATAGTACCTGGATCTATATTCAAATAAGGGTCAAACTTTCGCGCATGGACCGTATAACCACGCGATTGAAGAAGGGCGCCACAACTTGCCGCCGCGACGCCCTTGCCTAAACTTGACACAACCCCACCAGTGATAAAAATATACTTTGCCATAAGAGCCTCCTTATGGGCTTTTATCATACGAAATTTTTCGTTGCCTGACAATAAAATAAATTCCTATACTTCCTGTATGCAAGATTTCTGGCAAAATCAATCATTTAATATGTTCCTGTGGGTACCGTTCTTAATCGCTTTCGGTGCGGGCCTTTATTTCAACCTGCCCACAGAACCAAATTTATACCTTACAACAATTGGTTTGATTGTTTCGGTTGCAACTTTATTTATAACTAAAAGAATCTTTTTACGTGCTATATCCTTATTCATATTTGGCCTGTGTGATGCATCTATATTTACTCATGTTATCGATACGCCTCAACTACCTAGAAAATTACACGACATAGAAGTCACAGGTATAGTTGAAAAGATAGACTATACCGATGACAAATCCAGAATTTATATAAAGACCAATGCCACAGAAATAAATGCAGACAGCAACAAAACCGCTATTATCAGAGTTTCTGCAAAACCAGAACTAACACTACCCAACATAGGTGATACGATAAAAGCAAATGTCGGTCTATTTAGACCGTCTGGTTCAGACGCACCAGGTACTTTTGATTATGCACGTTGGGCTTATTTTAACCATCTGTCAGCAACAGGTTATATCAATAATTACGAAACTTTATCTTCATCAAAAGAAAGCAGCATAAGCAAATTACGTGACCACCTACATAAAACTTCTAAGTCTTTCTTAGCAGATACACTTGTTCTTGGTTATAAAAGCGCAGTTCCAGAGGCAGATAATAAAATATGGACCGCAACTGGTGTCGGTCATGTATGGTCAATTAGTGGATTTCATATCACTTTGGTTTCTGGTTGGTTATTTATAATATTCTATTTTATATTTCGTGCAGTTGCACCTATTACCAAACGCATCCCTGCAAGAATACCTGCACTCGTCTTCGCTTGGGCAGGTTTATTATTTTATCTTTTCTTATCAGGCGTAGATGTTGCAACCGTTCGCGCGTTCTTGATGACGACGCTTATATTTGCTGCATTCATATTTGGACGAAATGCAATTTCTATGCGGAATATTTGCGTTGCTTTCTGCGCTATATTCTTAATGAATCCGCATTATGTTATACAACCAGGGTTTCAATTATCTTTCGCAGCTATATTCGGACTTGTTTGGTTATGGAATGATGTGAAACCTAAAATACCGAATAATAAAATTTTAAAAGTTATTTATACCGCATCCCTAATATCCATAGTTGCAACTGTATTTACTGCACCTTTTGTAATTGCTCACTTTTACAGCCTGCCCATTTACGGTTTACTTGGCAATTTAATCCTGCTGCCTATATTTTCTATCGCTATTATGCCACTTGTTATTCTTGGTACTTTAACATCAGGGTTTGGTTGGAATCTACCTTTAACTCTTGCAGAATCTGTTTATAATTTTACTTTGGACATTGGTACAAAAATTGCCGAACTTCCTTACTCTACACTATCCCTGCCCCATATTTCAAATCTTGCACTTATGCTTTTCATAATTGGCTTTATGTGTTTGATGTTCATCAGACCTGTAAAAATTAAACTTAACTATATCTTATTTTCTATTCTGACGCTTGCAGGAATTTCTGTTGTCGCACTTACACCAAAACCTATATTCTATGCAACAAAAGACCATGAGTTAGTTGCTTTTGTAAATAATGGAAAATTAGAATTTAATAAATCACGCGCTTCTAATCACTATT
>CALXMZ010000032.1 GCA_944389645.1 uncultured Alphaproteobacteria bacterium | reverse complement strand
ATTATTTAAATTAAAACTAGGGTTTTCTGTAGTTGCACCCATAAATACTACTGTACCGTCTTCTAAATAAGGCAATAATGTATCTTGTTGAGTCTTATTAAAACGATGAATTTCGTCTATGAATAACAGAGTGTTTCTGCCGATTTCACGATTCATTTTCGCGGCTTCCATAGCCTTTTTTATATCCGCTGTACCAGAAAATACAGCAGACATCGGAACAAAGTCCATGTCTACAGATTTTGCAAGTGCACGTGCAATCGTTGTCTTCCCGCATCCAGGAGGTCCCCATAAAATTAAATTTGATAATTTATGGTTGTCTACCATTCGGCGAACTAAACCGTTTTCACCAAGTAATTGTGTTTGCCCAACAATATCGTCTATCGTTGTAGGGCGCATCAAATCAGCAAGAGGGCGGTTTTCGTTCTGCATTATAAATTTTACTTAAGTTTTATTTTTGATATAATATACTTTATTAAACAAATAATAGTTTAGCAATTGATAAATGTTTTTTTATTATACATATAATATAGCATAGATTAGAGAGATTTTTATATTTATGTGTTGTAAAAAGGATTGTGGGTATGTCAGATGAATTTAGAAAAAAAGTAAAAGTACCAGAAGAAGTTTTAGAAAAGTTGAGGAAGACCATAGAAAAAATGGATCCTGTTGCGTATGTAAAAAAACAACGCAAAAATAGTAAATCTGGAGATAAGTTTGATGATATAAAAGATTTTACAAAGGAAATTTTATTAGTTGGGGCAAAAAATACGGGTTGGCTTCTTGCCGGTGGTACACAATTTTTATTGACCTTAACCAGATGGATTACATTGGATAATGGGTTTATACGCAAGTTAGAAAAAAAATATGCTGCTGGTAAAGTAAAAAAGAAGGTAAAAAGCACTTCAAAAAGGAAACGATCTTTTGTAGAAAAATATCCTAATTTATCTGCACATATAACGTGGTATTTTATGCTAGCTGCAGTTGTATTTAGTGGTAAAGTCGCAGTAAACGAGGGGAAAGAAGTTATCGAATCATACAAAGAATGGAAATTAGATAAAGAGGTAGAAGAAAATACACGCGGAACGTATGCCGCATTTTTAAATAAAATGCGTCCAGTAACACCATTCTTGATAGCGGATTTAATAGCAAAAGAAGGTGTTCATGTTGACCCAGAAACAGGATTGCATAAACCGTACTTGGATTCAAAGAATATACCAACAATTGGATTTGGTTCAACTATGTTGAAAGATGGTACTCGTGTTACAAAGGATACCAAACCTATAACAACAGAAGAAGCATATGAATTGGCACGGTGGCATCTTGAGGAGGGAGAAACTTATTTCGTATTATATTGTTATGATGTTGCTAGTGATAATATAAATATTGATAATACAAATGAAGCATTGGGGATGAGTTCGATTATTTATAATGCATACTCAAAATTGATAGAAAATAAAACAGATAAAAATCATCAAATAAGATTTAATGAATTAAGAAAATTGTATGATGAATATGGTTATGCAGTCCCCGATTCTTTGGTAAAAAATATATTCAAAAAATATCCTATTACAGATCCAACAAGTTTTGGAAAAGCTTGGTTGAGAAATGAAAATAAAAATTATACTGCAAATAAACTTGGTGGTTTTTTGGCAGGAGGAAGAGGAATCTATTGGCGTCGCTGGCTAGAGGCTGGGTTGCTTACTGGTGATATTACGCCAAATATGCTTTTAGAATGTCCAGCAAATGGTATGTATGAATTTTTTGAGGTAATGGGTGGCAAAAAAAGTGCTTTTTTTACTGGGGGTATAGATGATAGGCGTGTAAATAAAAAAACTTACGAAGTTTTTAGAAATTGGCTAAAAAATCCTGTTAATCAAAAAGGTGAGAGTCTAAAAAATTGGAAAAAGGTAAAAGATTATTTACCTAAAGATGTTTTAGCTTTTTGTGAAGTTGGTAAGTGCGAACTTGGTAATAGCGAGTTTGCACAAATTATAAAAAAACGTGAAAATGTAGAAATAAAAACTTATGTAATCGGATATGATGAAATGTATAAAAACTGTTTATCCGCATTTAATCAGGGAAATTATAAAAAAGCAGCTAGTGGTTTTGAAAGTATGATAAAGCAGTATCCTGGGAATGCTTTATTGCATAATGATTTAGCCGCTACTTATAATAAACTTGGAAGATACAAAGATGCAGTTAACGAAGCACGAAAAGTTTTGTTTGATATAGGTGATAAAAGTCAGTATGCAGCCGCCCAATATAATGCAGGGGTTGCATATGAAAATTTGGGTGATTTAAAACGTGCTTTGGCTAATTATAAATTAGCAGTATTAAACGGTAATAAAAAAGTGCAATCTGATGTGTCAAGAATTGAAAAAAATTTAAAAAAATCTAAAATATCGGCTTTTAATCAAGCAGCAAATAGTATGAAACAAAATAATAAAAATTTAGATTTTCGTACCTTTGTTTTCGATGAAAATTATTTGGGATAAAGGTTGTGCATAATGAACGTTTATGTGGATTATAGAGATTCTAGGTGGAAACGTTATAATATAGATTTTTCTGCCGTGGCAAATACGGTTGTAGGTACTTCTTATAGAAAATCGGAAGTTTCTATAGTTTTAACTAATGATAAAGAAATTCATAAACTTAATAGCAAATATAGAAATATTGATAAACCAACTAATGTTCTTTCGTTTGAATTGGGTGATGATATTTTATTAGGTGATATTTATATATCACTAGATACTGTTATGCGTGAAGCAAAAGATGCTGGTATTTCTGTCGAAGAACATACCGCACATATGGTTGTACATGGAATGTTGCATTTGTTAGGTTATGACCATATAAAAGATAAAGATGCAATTATAATGGAAACAAAAGAAATTGCTATTCTAAAAAAATTAGGCGTAAAAAATCCGTATGAAGCCGATTTCCCTATATGCAGCGATTCTTCGTGTTGTCCTGGTGGTAGATTTTTTGCTTGGTTAAAAAAATTAAAAATAAGAAAAAATAGTCTGGAACAATATTTAGTTTTGTTTCTTTTAGGTGGTATTGCTTCTTTAGGCTTTGCTCCGTTTTATATGTGGTGGGCGACAATTTTGGCGGTTGCGCTGGCGTATAAAATAATAGTTCGTGCTGCTGATAAGAAAGACAGTTTGTTAAGAGATTTTTTGCGTGTGCTTCCTTTTAGTGCAGCATATGCTATGTCTATGTTTTGGTGGGTATTGCATTCTATTTATGTCGTACCAGAACTAACTGCACAATTTGCTGTGTGGACTGTGCCAGGATTAATAGGAATAGGTCTTTTAGGGGGGATTGTTTTTGCAATTCCTTTTGTTGTAATTTCTCGTATATGCACGATTCCGGCACATAGAGCGATTTTGTTTGCGACAAGTTGGACGCTTGTTTTATGGCTACGTGAATGGTTTTTAACAGGTTTTCCTTGGAATCCGATCGCTAATATAACTATGCCTTTTCCTGTTTTGGCAAATTCTATGTCTTTGTGGGGGGCTTTGGGGCTTACTTTTATCATAATCGGATTGATTGCGTCAACAACAGAAGTTTTTACTAATAAAAAATCTAAAAGTTGTTGGTTTACTTTTTTGGTTTTTTGTTCCTTATTGATAGTTGGTTTTGTGGCAGGATATAAAAATGTAAAATTTGCTCAGAATGATGCTAATATTTCTCCGATTATTAGAATCGTTCAACCGGCACAAAGTGCTATTCAGAAAGCAACTCATTCCAGAGCAGAAGCTTTGAAAAATGCAGAAGAAAATATAAAAAATTTAATTTTATTAGCGGTTGCACCTAATAAACCTGATTTAATCATTTTTCCTGAAACTTCATATCCTTTTGTTGTTGTGTCTGGTGACGAGATGCCGATCGCAAATGCTTTAAATTCTAATTTAATAATGGGGGCAACAACGTATGATAATGCAAAGATGTATAATTCAATGTTAGTTATATCACAAGCAGGTACGATTGAAAAAATATATAGTAAATCACATCTTGTCCCGTTCGGTGAATATAGACCATTGGGAGATATTATACCAACCCCTGGACAATTAACTGCAGGTAATGGACCAGAAATAATAAATATTAATTTAGAAGGTAAAAATTTTACTTTTGTTCCTGCAATATGTTATGAAATTATTTTTTCTGATTCTTTGCAACCTCAGGGAAACATGCATATAGACGCAATTATAAATATAACAAACGATACTTGGTTTGGTAAAACACCAGGTGCATATCAGCACCTTGATATGGTACGTCGGTATGCAATAGAATCTGGTCTGCCTATTATTAGAGCAAATTATTCAGGAATAAGTGCTTTCATTTCTTCAAGCGGAGAAGTTATATCTTCTTTGCCGATAGGGCAGGTGGGTTCTTTAGACGGTTTCGTGTGGGGAGATCACGATACTTTATACCGTGTGATTGGTCGTGACGGTTGGATGATCTTCATTTTGATTTTTTCTATCGGATCAGTTTATATTTTAGATAAAAAGAGATATTTTTAGAATATAAAACAATTCTATTTTTTATGATTTATTATTTTTTATTTGTTTAAGAATCCATACTCTGATAGCAGAAGATAAATTCGTATCAATTGATCTTTTAATGTCTATTTCAGAAATTATTGATGCTATAGACCTATTACATTTCTTCGAAATTTCTTGTAGGTATTCTATGAACTCCGGTTCAAGTGAAATGCTTGTTTGATGCCCCGATAAAGATACAGAAATTTTTTTCATATGTCGTTCGTTTTAATTTTTCCCAGCAATTAAGCAGTCCAAAATCGATTTGTATGGATCTTCGTATTTTCGTAATGGATTTAGTGTAAGATTGTCTAACATAAAACAATTACCAAAAGAATCAAAAGAAAACCAAAATAAATCATTCCTTCCAAATATCGTTTTCCCATGCATGCGTTTGCTTTTTTGTATAGGAGTATTTATTTCTATTATATCTGGAATAACGGATTTTATACTATTTTTAAATTTATACGGACCGAATATATAACCATTACCAAGATTAATGCAACCTGTTATTTCATAAATTTTTATTAAGAATTCCGGTAGATTTGCGGCATACATTTGCTGTAATGAGGCGTTAGTTAAGCTTATTTGAGGTAACGTGGCCGCAGGTCCAAATATTGCACCATTGCTTTTTATTAACTTTAAGAACTCTTCTTGTGTCATGTTATGACCTTTTGTCAATCTCTACCTTTGGCAAGTTGTGCTGCCATTTGTGATAATCTATCTGATGTCGCATTCCCCCCGTCACCACCAGAACCAGTATGGGTCGGAACGTATATCTTTTTTTTAGGTGATGGTAACCAAATTGTTTCGTTGCCTGCTTGTTCGATTATAAATAAATCTAAGTTATGAGAGTAAGGAAATGTACTGCATAAAAATAAATTATTAATTTCTAATTTACCACCCCAGATTAAAGGTATTCGAAACCTTATTGATAAGTTTTCTGGAATGCTTCTGCCTGTTAATAGACCAAGAAATTCTTCTTGGCTTAAATTTAAAAAAGCAAGTTCTTCTACGGAATCGTCAAGCGTTTTTATAAATTCTTTGCATAAAAATTTGTATCTTTTGAACCAGTCAGGTGGCAAACTTGACTTAATAGGGGTTATATTAATTATTGGCATATCTTCCATTTTTAATGCCGCTAATCTTTTTTCTGCCGTTTCTTTACTTAACTGCATTAATATTTACCTATGTAGTTTATTACTGTGTCTATATATTCAGAATACGCATCAAAATTACCCTCATCATCTTTCGGAAGAGGCGGATTAGGGTTGCCCTTCATATATTCACGAAGTTCGTCTATGGACGCAAATGTTAATATATTTTCAAATTCTTGATCATCAGAAGCATCTGATTTTATTATAAAGCCATTTATATTTATATATATGTCTTCTAATGTATCTGTAAAGATAGCAGATAGTTTACTTATCATTGAGTTTAGTAAAGAGCTTTTTATATCAACACAACCAATCCATAAATTTTCGTTCGTACCGATCGCAAATAAAGCCGTTTTTTCACCGTTTATTTTGGGGTTATCTTTTACAATATAACCAGCTTCAGAAAAAATTTCTTTTATTTCTGGATATTCCTGTTGTTTCTTAGCAGTTTGATTGGACGTAGTTTTCACATTTTTTCTGTCTGCGTTCTGTAAAATATTAACGTTCGGTATGTTTAATCGTGGTGGACGAATGAGATTTGGCTGGGGGTATTCTTTTTGATCTAAAGATTGATGCGTTTCTGGCAATTTATTAAGGTTTGAAGAATCTGTGTCTGTAATTGGTTTTGCTTTCATTCCTTCGCTCTTTTCTGTATTTTGTGTATACGTTTTTATAGGTTTTTGTAATTTTATTTTACGAAATTTTGGGCGAATCAATACATATAAACCGAATAACATTATGAATATTATAATAACAAAAGATATATAAAATGTCGATTTTATCTGTGATTGGGATGCTTGTAAGTAGGACAAATATTCCCAATGTTTTGCAGAAAATATATTAAAGCTAAATATAGTATAAAACCAAAAACTTGCACCAAGTATACCTGCAAGTAACCATAATAATGTTAGTAATATATTATCAATTCTGTATTTCATTTAGTTTTAATTATATCATATTTATGATAAAGTAAAAAGCACTATGATAAATTTTGAATATGAGTTTGATGACAGTAATTTAAATTTTGCTTTGTGGGCTAAGTCAAATAAAGATTCTGCTGATTTGGCTTATTTGGCAGATTTTGCTGTTGCCAATAAAATAGACCTTATTTCTGTCGGTGAAGATTATGTAAATATTATATGGCCGTGGTTAGAGAATAAGAAAATTAAGATTTTTTCTAGATTCTATTTGGAAAAGGATATTAATAAATCGGATAATATTTCAGAAACCATTAAAAATATAAATCATGTTTTTAAACAGGGAGCAGATGGAGCTCAGATTTTTATAAATTATAATGATTTAAACTTGTTCGTTTCTCAGACCTATTTGATTAAGGATGATTTGTTCTTTAATAAAGAGTTATTTATAGGGTTAAATATTTGTGACGTTGAACCTCTTGATTGGGGTAATTTATGGGTAAATATTAGAAAAATTCGTGCAAATGGTTTGATATTTGCTTTCCCTGTTGATAAAGGAAATAAATCTGATTTTGTAGGAAGGTTATATGCTGCTATTGAATCTTGGCCAAATGATTTTAAGTGTGATTTGCATTTTGTACTTGGAGATAATGATTTACGAATAAATCAGACTAAAAGATTAGTTGAAATCATGAAGCCTTCACTGGTAAATAATCTAAAATTTTTTATAAATATTTAATGTTTTATAATTATATATTTCGGGTATTGACTACCAAATTTGTTTTTTCGTTGATACCTTGTTTGTATTGTCTGTAAGTTTGGGGTATTTATTTCTAGTATTGTTTTTTTTGCTTCTTTTATTATCCAATCATAATATTCCCAGTGGTCGGTACCTATTATTATCTCGCCATTTTCTGTTAAATGATTAGAAAGGTTTTTGATAAATTCTGCATGTAATAATCTGCGTTTTTCATGTTTCGCTTTCGGCCATGGGTCAGGATGTAGTATCCAAATTTGTTCGAATTTCGAATCGGAATTCC
>CALXMZ010000031.1 GCA_944389645.1 uncultured Alphaproteobacteria bacterium | reverse complement strand
TAACCAGATTATTTTCGGGCATAAAGTATAAAAACGGGCTGGTTACATTCTGTTTAAGCGAACAGGCACAACAAATAACACAGAAGCAAAAGTTCTTGTTTGATTATACACGGATTTAACGGTCGGGGTAGAAAACATCTTGATTATTCTTGTTTATTTTAGTAAATTATGCCTGTCATAACAAAGGGGTGGTTTATGAAAAAGTTTTTGTTGTTTTTAGGCGGTTTTGTTTGTGGAATAGTGATAACATTTTTTGTACTGATTGTGTTGGCTGGTACAAGTAATTCAGATAATGGAATTAATATGTTCGAAGAACCAGGTGAATGTTTGGCCAAAGGTTCTGTGGAAATATTTCAGGTGCTAGAGCCGACCGCGGCCTTGGCACACACCAAGGGTGATTATGGGTATGATGGAACATTGGTTCTGTTGGTAAATGATGAAAACAAGGCATACTATGATGAACAGATCGTAAAGGCAGACAAATGCTTTCGCCAGATTGGTACATATCAATACGAAACAAAAGGTGAATTTTTAAAAACTGTGCCGATTGTGATGGCAGAATAAAACAAACTAATTTGATACAACCGCTTTATCAGCGGTTGTTTTATTTTGCAATATAAATACTATCAGAATTCGCATATGCTGAACACAGTTGCAACATCTCTGGACTCATATCATCAGGATGTGTGAATTCGCATCTTAGAGAGTTACAGGCCGTTAAACCTAATAATGTTAGTAATAAAAATACCCTGTACATAAAGCCACCTCAAAGTTCGTAGTATATTGTAAATCCTTTGTCGCATAAAATCAAATAAATAGTCATAAACAAAGCAAAATGATTATTTTTACAGCTAACGGCTGTTTATGGTATTTTCCTGTATGTAAATATCTTGGGATTTATATCATATCACCCTGTGACAGCAAAATATGATAACTGTTGAAAAAAATTCCCAAATTTTGTATTATCGCACCAAATTAAAGGTTTTATTATATGGTTGATATATTCACAGTACTTGGGCATTTATTAAACTATTTTGCTAGTATTCCAGAATCAACATTGATTTTTGGTCTTCTATATGGGGCAGTAATTATATTTCTTATATTTTGTGCATGTTATTTTAACAAACTTGTATTACACCCCAAGAAAACGAAACCCGCCCCCATAAAAGATGTAATAGCTGAACTATTAATAAACAAAAAGGCAAACCAATCAACGAATGGAATATGTGTATCATTGATAGGTAATTGGGGAGTTGGAAAAACATACAGATGGGAAAAATCCATTAAAAAAGACCTGGAAAACAATGGCTTTAAATGGATTTATATATCTTGTTTTGGCAAAAATGAATTATGCGATATTAAATTGGAATTATTGTATCAAATTATAAAAACAAAACATCCTGTTATACAGTTTATTATTGGTTTTTGCTTAGCGATTATATTTTATATACTTACATGTGGCATTATTTTTAATATGAATGGTTGGACTTTTTCTTTTAGTGCCAGCTTAATTATATTTGCTTTATATTGTGTATTAGTAGGTTTTTTATATGACACTTTAGTAAAATATCTCGCAAATAAATTCATTGGGGTAGATAACAATAATATAGATTTTTCAAATTTTTATAAAAATAATCTTGTCCTGTGTTTTGATGATATAGAAAGAATAACAATAAATAAAAACGACATAGGAATATTAGGTTTTTTTGAAAATCTTAAAAATTTAGGCTTTCCAATTTTACTTATTTTGAACCCTAAAATATTTACCGCAAAATCTGAAGAATGGGAACAATTTGAAGAAAAAGTGATAGATCGTCCATTTATACAAGAAGGTACAGATTCCACTTTTAATTCCATCTTATCTGATTATGAATTAAATGATAATGAACAACGGTATATAAAAACGGTATATAACAACTTTTTACAATTTAATAATGAAAAAGCAGAATATGAAGAGCCCGATGCGGAATTTGTAGAAAGCCACATACAATATAATTTCAGATTAATAAAGAAAATTCTGGACAATATTGTTTTTATAAGGAAACATGTAAAAAACTATCAAGATTTAGACCCAAATATGTCCGATGCCTTATTATCATATATTGGACTATATACAATCATATATTGGTTATACATACCAGAGAAACACATTTTCAAATTACGGAAGTACAAAGAAGATGCTATCAAAAACTCAACTGAATTAGGTGCATTTTATGATAGAGATATCTATGAAGATATATTTGAGGCAGAGCATAAAATTATGAACAAATCGGCAAAAAAACATTTTGGTAATGTCGTTGTTCTAGAAAATCCGATTAATTATGAACAATTTCAGCCAGTAAAACAGTTATTAAAAACACTTGAATGCGAGAATGAAAATATCGATATAGAGTTAATATCGACCCCCACGGAAAAACTTATACAAGGATTCGATATTTTTTATTCAAGAACCCCAGAAATTAAGAAAAAATTTCATGAACTGCATAATTCTATAATAACAGAGGAAGAACCTTTTTCTTCTTTATCTAGTATGGGAAACATATTACGAACATATTGTTATTTGTATGAATATTCAAAGCACAAATTCAAAGAGACGGATTTTACAGAAATTGTTGGTAAAATAAAATCATTTATACAAAACAAAAAACTGCCATTAAGTGATTTTGTTGATATGCACCATAATCTGATTAGTGTGAGGACAGCAGACCACGATACCGAATTTTATAAAGCAGCCCAATATTTAAATTCACAATTCAAATTATTGGGCAAGAAGCAGTCTAAAACTCAATATAACTCAAACGAAGATTTTTTTAACACATACTTAAACAGTCCACATAATGACTACGATTCTTTATTGTTTTTGTCAATTTTAGGGACAGACCCAAAGAGACGGCAAGAATTGGCAAAATTAAAAACAACACAATATGATACATATATTCATATCTTGGGACATTTAATGGCTGATTGGCAAACTTGGCGAAATAGTTATAAAGAAGAACTTGGTTTTACTAAAGATAATCAACAAAAACTAAAGCAATGGATATCGAATGAAATTAAGTCATTAACGGCACTTCCTGGTGCAGGTAAAGCAGAAAGGATAACACAAGAAGGGTTACAGGAGCAATTCAATAAGATACAGTAATCAACATAGCTGTAAATAACAATTTTTAATATTTGTACTGCAAATTTCTTAAAAATAACCGTCTCGCGGGGGCTAATAGAAAAACTTTCCAATTTAGACAATATTTCTATTATAATAGAAAAAATGTTGAATTTATCATTTTTTTCTATTAGAATACCTGTAAAAGGATTCTGATATGCCGGAAGAAAAACTGATAAATCGCCCAGAATATCTGGAAAAATTGATAAAATGGTCCGCGGATACAACCCTGATAAAGATAATCACAGGGGTACGGCGGTGTGGAAAATCCAAGTTATTGGACTTATTCAAATCGCATTTATTGGCCAACGGCACATCAGAATCCCAGATACATAAAATAGATTTGGATTTATTGGAAAACAAATGGCTGCACGAACCAACCGCCCTGTACAACCATATATTGAATATGGTACAGCCAGACAAATTAAACTATGTATTCTTGGACGAAGTCCAGTTGGTCAAAGATTGGCAGGAAGTAGCCAACAGCCTGCGGAGCAAAGATAACATAGATTTATACCTGACCGGATCAAATGCATATATGTTTTCCAGCAAGCTGGGGACTTTATTGGGCGGCCGGTATATAGAAATAAAAATGCAACCATTGTCGTTCAAGGAATTTTTGGACGGTCTGCATCCGGGGGAAAGCATAACAGAATCCGCCAATCCGATGGCTGATTTTAACAGATATATAACCCAAAGCGGTTTCCCCCAGACATTGAAATATAACGGCGATTCTGAATTAATAGAAGATTACCTGTTGGATTCCGTCTATAAAAATACCATAACCAAAGACATCATAGAACGGTATCAATTAAGAAGCCCCGAAAAACTGTCGGAAGTAATCAAGTTCTTGTTTGACAATATATCCCGTGAAACAAGTATATCCAGCATAGAAAAAGCCCTGGGACAGACGGTCAGCAATGACACCATAAACAAATACATAAACGGATTGCTGGACAGTTATTTATTATATGCCTGTGAAAGATATGACATCAGGGGCAAGAAAATATTGACTTCGTTGCCAAAATACTATGCCTGTGATGTCGGTCTGAGAAATGTTGTTCTGGGCCGCAAGATAGGTGATGAAGGTCATATATTAGAAAACATAGTATATCTGGAACTGATACGGCGGGGATACCAGGTTTATGTTGGCAAAGTCGGTAAAAAAATGGAAAACGGCGAATATAAAAGCATAG
>CALXMZ010000030.1 GCA_944389645.1 uncultured Alphaproteobacteria bacterium | reverse complement strand
AAAGTTATCATAAACTGCCTGAAATTTTAAAAAATCCTGACACTAAATTATTAAACATAGATTAAACAGGGCTTGAAAAATGTGATGAATTGCCCCAAATGGAAAAATCCCCTGCTGTCGCATACATCCCCATTCAAGAAGGATGTAATCATTGTTGCACATATTGCATTGTTCCTTACACTCGTGGTCGCGAACTATCACGTCCTTTTAAAGATATCTTGCGCGATACTGAACATGCTGCAAATACAGGCGCAATAGAGACATGCTTCTTAGGTCAAAATGTAAATGGTTATAAATACACAGATGAGACAACCGGCAAAACACATCGTTTATCTGACTTGATAAAAGAAACAGCTAAACTGTCGCCAATCAAAAGAATACGTTTTACATCAAGCTATCCAACAGAAATGACAGATGACTTGATAGATATGTTCAGAACAGAGCCAAAATTATTACCTTTTTTAAATATGCCTATACAAAGTGGGTCTCAAAATGTATTGACAAGAATGAACCGCCCATATGGTCTAAAACTATATATAGATATAGTTGACAAATTAAAGTCTGCTCGCCCTGATATTCAGATATCAAGCGATTTTATCGTTGGCTTCCCAGGCGAAACAGATTCTGACTTTGAACAAACTATGGAAATCGCAAAAAAAATAAAATATATAAACTCATATTCTTTTAAATACTCGCCCCGCCCTCATACAGCAGCCGCATTAATGAAAGACCAAATTCCCGAAAATATTAAAACAGAACGTTTAGCAAAATTAGATTCTTATCTAAATGAATTGCAAAGAAGTTTCAATGAAGCGTGTATTGGGAAGACTATGGAATGTTTATGCGAAGGACCAGACAAAACTGGAAAACATTTGGTATATCGCACACCTTATATGCAGCAATGCATTGTTAACGTAAAATCAGCAAATTGCGAAAAACAACTCGCACGCATTCGTATAACAGCTGCTAACAAAGCTTCTTTACGGGGAGAATTTATATTATAACATTAATTAAAAAGTTAAACTTATACCCAACTTACAATTATATGAAACATCCCCTATATATTCATCATATAACAAAGCTACTTCTGCATCTCCAGATATACCGTCAAAGGGTGACACAACGTTCATACGCAAAGCAGTACTCATAATACCAGAATTTAATAATACGAACTTTAAAGTATAATCATATTTAATATCGAAATCACCGAACATAACTTTTATATCAGAACCAATACCAGTTATAACGTCAGAATCATTTTGATTCATAATGGAAATAGAATTCATACCAACATTTACAAACGGTACTAACTCCACTTTTTCTGATACATTAAAACGTTTACCAAATTCTGTTGAAAAATAATATGAAAAGCCTCTAGGGTTAGTTTCAATCTGCCCATCAGCAAAAACGGTTCCTACATCAAAATCTGCAAAACTTATTCCAGATAAAAAATCAGCAAAGAATAAGTTACCATCGTAATTTATTCTTATATTACCACCATATACAAAAGAATAAAATTCGTTAATATAATCAGAAAAAGATATATTTGTTGTATATCCAGATATTGAAGATGTAATTTCATCTGTTAATGAAAAATTAAGCAAAGTTTTTATACCATAAGAATAAAAATTATCAGAAAACATGAAAACCGGCATGAATTTTATCAATGAATCTTCCGGTTTAAAATCTAACATCTCAAAAAGATTAAAAGTTCGAATCGGATCCATCAAATTTACAGGGTTTAACCTAACGGAAGAATTCATATAATTTTCTAATTCGTCCATACTTGAAGCAGAATCTAATTTAATTAGTAATTTATCGTCTATTTTCTCTGTTCTAAGATAATTTATAAAAGCCCCTTTTTCATTTTTCAAAATTTTATAGTAATCAGTTTCTCTAACCAAAGATGCATATAAATTCCCGTTATTTATATAAGAATTTATTGCATATAATGGATTTACATTATCTGCAATAAGATGAACTATACCGCTGCCTGATACATTTGATAAAATCGGAGTATTTTCAATATTAGAAGAAGAATCTATACCAATAATTATATTCCCGACAAGTTCCATTTCCGATACTTTAGGAAAATTCTTATCAAAGAACAAAACGGCATCCTGAAAAACTATTTTATCTGCTCCATCTGCTAAAGATATAATAGAACTTAAATTTAAAGCTTCGGAATTATTAACTAATAGCGTATAATTATTGTTTATTCCGATATTATTTAAATCGTCTTTTGTATGTACTACTTGAATTAATTTGGCATTATCTTCCAAATTAAAACTTACATTTATACTCCCAGAATTTTGTAAACGAAGTTCTTTGCCACTATAAATATTTATATTCCCACTCAAATGACCATAATTTGCTATAGAAACAGAATCAACAATATTTATATTATCAATATTAACTTTTATATTTTCTAATATTATAATATCTTCTGATACATCAAATCTCTGTCCATATTTATATTCATCGATTATATTCACTGCATAAGATCTGTTAACAGTGATTGAATATGACAAAACAATAAAAATTAAGAATTTTCTAACTACCACAAGCAAAAGATTAACATATAAGATTTTTTTCTTAAAGAAAAAATATACAAAAACCCCTATTTTTAGGGGTTTCTGTTTTTAAACGATAGGTCTGTAAGCTTATAACATCATGCCCTTTTCCAGAGTTCCCCATGCAGCTTTATATCCACCATCACGTTCTAAGTATATTTTAGCATTATTCAACTGTTCAGCATTTATCCCACGAAGTATAAAAGATTCTTCAAGTTTTCCTGGTTTTTCTATACGTAACGTCGGTAAATCAGAGGCAAGACTTGTATTGCTACAGCACATGCCAGTTGAACACTTTTCACACTGATATATGCGCATATTATAAGTTACACCAGGTCTTAAATCTTTCAAATCCAGATCCATTTTTAACCCGGCATCTGTTTCACTAAATTTAACATACCCCATTCTAGACTGACCACCATGACTACTATGTGTATACATCTTAGCATGAACTTTTGTTATATCAGCATCTTCGTATGTTTGATAAAAGACGACTTTTTCCGGCGTTTGATTTTTTTGCATTTGTCTCTGCTGAGGATGACCTTGTTGATGCATCATCTGCTTTTGCCCGCACCCATTACAGCCGACTAATAAAAAAGTCATACCTAAAATGGATGACAAGACCAATAATTGTTTAGCTAATTTTTTCATAAAGTTCTCCTTTTTTATTATGGTTACGAAAATATTTTATAACATTTTTATCACATTTTCGTCAGGTTTGAATCCCTAGGAAATCTTAGAAAACATGTACATACAGCTTTTTCTGAATACTCTCCTATAACCATTTAAAACGAACGTTGCTAAGCTATTCTTTGTAAAAGGAGAAAGAAATATGTATGAACTAATACAACATTTAATTGCTTTTAAATACGCCTGTAAAATAAATCATTGGTCTACAGATAAATACTCACCGCATTTATTATATGATAGACTTACAGAAGACATAGATACTTGGGTTGACAACATTGCAGAATGTTATTTCATGTCTATGGATAATAAAAAAATATTTAAACCCGATTTATTAAACTCCAAGTTAATAGATAAGGATTTAGTAAAAATGTGTGAAAACATAATATCCAGACTTGAAGAACTGCTAAATGATAATGAATTAAATGAAGGTATGACATCCCAATTAAGTGGCATAGAGGAAGGTTTCTTAGGGAAACTGGCATTAGCAAAACTGGCATAAACAACAAAAAAAGCCCATTTAAATGGGCTTTTATTTCAAGTTTAACTATGTAATTTAAAGAAAGAATCCAATAAAACTTTTGGTGAATATTGATGCTTACTTATAGGTGTTAAATCTTTATCCACCCCCATTAAATAATACACAGCTTTTTGTGCAGCCCGAACAGAATATTCCATCGTGAAGACGACGTCATCTGGAACTTCTGCGAATTGACTAACAAAAGCAAAATTTTCATATCCTTTAGGGTTTACTAAAGGTCTATCTCCAATTTTTCTTGGTTGAAATTGAGAGGTTATATACGGCATTATGGATGTTCTACAAATAATCCCTCGCATCATATTTGCCTGTTCTTTTTTAGGTATTTGTAAATGCCCCATAAGTTCTGTCATTATTTCTCTCCCTGTACACTTATACATAGGCTTTTTAACATAATCACCATTTACAAACATATTTAAAGAATACCCCCAGAATATCTGCGTATCCAAAGGTTGATTTTTAAAATGTGGTTGTCGCGCAACAACTATAGACAAACGCCATGCAGAATCTTTAAACGTCATTAAAGCACCAGAACCCGGGTGATTTTTAGAAAATTCTTGAATATAATTTAAAAGTTTTGGATTTTTGTTTATTGTAACGGTAAAGGACATCCACATACTTTCATCAGGCTTACCATAAAAAACCTCTGGCACCCCAAATTCTGGTCTTCCTTCTGCTATTTTTTCCCACAACTCAAAAGAAGGAGGCATATCATTTTTATTGTACTTGGCAACAGTATCCATACCAGCCTCATCAGAATTATCTGTCATACAACCGTTTATAAAGAACACCAAATCTTTTGGTTCAACTATTACCGACTTATTTTTACCGGAATGTTTATAAACAATTTTATTTGCTACAATTTCCCCTTTAGGTAATTTAACGAACGATATATCATTTACAGTTGCTTTAAACGTAATTTGTACGCCTTTTTCTCGTAACCATTCAACGATAGGCTTTACAATAGAGTCATGCTGATTATAAGCAGTTCTTGCGACACCAGCCAAAGTATGTATACGAGGGAATTCGTGCATAAAGCGTATCATATACCTACGTAACTCGGCAGCACTAGACCATGGCTGGAATGCAAATGTAGTCTGCCACATAAGCCAGAAATTTGTTTTAAAAAAATGTTTTCCAAAAAAGTCCTCAATTTTTCTTGCCCCCAAAGATTTTTCGGTTTCAAACAATATCAATTTTTCCATTTCCTTTCTATCTTGAGCAGAGAATCCCATTCTAGTTACATCAACCTTACTACCATCTCGCTTTACAAGTCTTGCTCTAGAATGAGTTTTAAATTCTTCGTTAAAATCTAGAAATTCTTCTTCCATACTTATATCTTGAAATTCTTTTGAAGGTATACTACTCATAACATCCTGTAAACATTCGTATGTAGGGATATTAAGCATTCTGCCACCACGTATCATATAACCTTTGCTTGGGTCACCTGATCCGTCTAAACTTCCCCCATCTACATCAAGACTTTCAAATATATGAATATTTTTTCCTGGAACCTTAGCATCTCTGATCAAATATACAGCCGCTGCTAAATTAGCAATTCCAGAACCAATCATGTAAACATTGGTATTTCCCGGTTTACGTTTTATTGTACTTTTACCTGCTTTAACCATAAAAAACTCCCTTAGTTAACAAATATATAGTAACAATTTAAGTGATAAAAATGCATAGGAGACAAAACCACCGATTAGTTTTCTCATATACATATAAAAAATTAAATCGCTTTGTCTATAACAGCGATTTAATTTTAAACATGTAAAAAATCCCGTGAATAACACGGGACTAAAGGACACCTTAGAACATAAATCTAATACCTATATCACCACCAAAATTATGTAGGCCAGATTCCACGTCAACATAATTATAACGGGCAGCTAAATCAACAGCAAAACGCTGCATATCAAACGTTACACCTAAAGAACCCATTGCAGAAAATCTAGTTTTACTTTCGCTATGATCACCCAAATCTGGTACGACGCGTTTAACGTCTGCGAATGCAGCACCAGCCCCCAAACCTACGAAAGGTCTAACGATATGGTAGTTGCCGAATTCCCAATACATATTCCATAATAAAGTTTGCAATTTTGTTTCAACTTTTACGTCACTAATATCACCAAAATCTGCACTGTCTTTAGTTTTACTATAAATTGACCATTCAATTTCCGAACGAACCGTATCACAGATTTCCAAACCCATTGCGGCACGACCTTGAAAAGCCATATCACTTATAGTTTCTTTATTTTCATTATAATTATAATTCAAATTTGAATAACTAGCACCACCTTTAAGACCGATATATGGGTCTAAACCGAAAAGTTGCCAGCTACTATTTCTTTGTTGATAACCAGGCCCAGCAAATGCAGGACAAGCAATCAACACAGCTAATGTTGACACAAGTATTTTTTTCATTTTCTCTCCTTTTATTTTTATATTGTCCATGTCAATGCTACAATTCTAACAAACAAACCAAAAACTTTATATAGGTATGGTTACCTGAACCATTGAAACAAAAAAAGGCTCTAAAACCCTATAAAGAAAGACCATAAAAATCTTGCAATTAACTAAAAAACGTCTATAATCAGCCAATAGAAAAAGAACATAGACCCTTTGGGTGCGTAGCTCAGTTGGTAGAGCAACTGACTCTTAATCAGTGGGTCCAGGGTTCGAATCCCTGCGCGCCCACCAAAAATAAAAAACCGCATATGCGGTTTCTTTTTACCGATAAGTTTATATCGTAAATAATCATTTTTTAAGATAAGAAGACGGGTTATAAGCTTTCGTACCCTTTCTTATTTCAAAATGTAATTGCGGTTTATCAACTTTACCGGTTTCACCAACAGTTCCAATTTTCTGTCCGACAGAGACTTTTGCTCCGCGCCTAACCACCATTGAGTCCATATGAGCATAAACTGTCATCCAACCACCAGAGTGTTGAACGATTATCAAATTTCCCATACCTTTTACTTCATTACCTGCGTAAGCCACGACGCCATTTTCTGCTGCTTTAACTGCGGTACCTTTTTCTGCCGCAATATTTATCCCATCATTAAATAAACCATCAGATTTTGCTCCGTAATTAGATAAAATCTTACCCCTAACTGGCCACGAGAACTTTGATGAAGATCTTGCACTAATAGCAGGTAACTTTTTATTTGGATCTGAGGATATTTTCTCTTTAGATTTTGTTGTCGCAGAAGTAGTTTTGGACGCAGATTGCGTTTTTTCCGTAACTGACGAAGAGACTGGTGTATTTCCATAAATGGTACTTGTCGTTGCAGCAGTTGCTATACGCACAGGAGCTTTACTTAAATCAGGAACCTTTAATTTCTGTCCTATAGATAAAACGAATGGTGCAGACAAATTATTCATTACCGCCAAATCATTTACAGGAACAGAATATTTACGAGATATAGAATATAACGTATCCCCTGCCCCGACAGTAATCTCATCTAATTCCACACGCGTAGTTGTCTGCTTTACTGGGACTTGTGCAGCTGACAGAGTTACTTTTTCAACTTTTGTTGGGACTTTTAATTTTTGCCCCACAGAAAGCACATAAGGTTCTGAAAGATTATTTAATTTAGCTATTTCATCTGTTGTTGTACTATATTTTTTAGCCAAAGAATACAAAGTATCACCAGCTGCGACAACAATTTCTTTATCTGTTTGAACGGTCGTCATTTCACCATACATAGGCACAGTTAAAAACTCTTCCTGTGTTGACGCGACTACAACATTATCATCAGATATAGAAGCTCCATAATCAACACTCACAGAAGATTCTGACATCGTACCATACATTGAAACAGACATAGATTCTTCGTATTGTGGTGGCACAATATAATCATTTATACTAGCATATTCAACATAATCCGAGCCTGTAACATCACCGTATAAATTTGGTGAAGCATATACGCCATAGTCAGTTGCTGCGGAATTATAAATCTCTGGTTGAGTTTCTGGGTCTGCCAACAGAGCAGGATATCTAGTAGAAATAAAATCTCCGACAGTATCAGGCAAAGCCAATATCTTAGGTTGCAAATCACATGCAGAAACAACCAAAGCAAATAAACCGACAAAAAACGAGATAATTTTTTTCACATGAAAATTATATCATAAAAAAGACTATAAATAAACAATCTAAAAAAGATATTATTTATCGTCTTTCATAAAAAGCAAACTAATTTCAAACAACCCCCACATAGGCAAAGCTAATAATACCTGAGACACAATATCAGGAGGTGTAAGAACAGCCGCAATAATTAATATAAAAACGATTGCATACCTTCTTAACTTAACTGCACGCCACTTAGACAGTAGTCCCATTCTATTTAACAATACCAATACGAGCGGTAATTGAAAAGCAAAACCAAAGACCTTAAGTAATCCTATGGCAAAAACCAGATAATCTTTTGCGACAGGTAGAAACACAGAAGGCACCGGAGAATTCTGATTTAACTCTATAAAGAAACCGAAAACGAATGGGAAAAGAATATAAAAAGCAAAAGCTGCACCGCCTAAGAATAAAATCGGAGAACAAACCAGTATAGGCCATATTATATTTTTTTCTTTTTTATGTAATCCTGGCTGAACGAAAGCCCAAAATTGCCACAACCCTAAAGGTATGGTTAAAAACAAAGCAAAAAAAACGGACAAAGAAAACCTTATCATTAAACCATCTGCAAGTCCTGTATACAAAAAAGCACCGTCTGACCATATTTCTAACAAAGGTTTTGTTAAAAAATCTTGTATAACAGGAGAAACATACCATCCTAAGACCAAAGACGCACAAAAAGCTGCGAATACCAATAAGATTCTTCTACGCAATTCAGAGAAATGTTGATTCAAAGTCATTTTTTTCATTTTGACTTTCCGTTTTTCGTTTTCTTTACAGATTTATCAGATTTTTGTTTTTTATTATTTTGTTTTAACTTTTTTATAGGCGTTGAGAAATCTCCAATTACGTCATCTGTTGTGGTCTGCAATAATTCATCTATAGGTTTTTCTAGATCTATCTGCTGTTTAATTTTTTCTGATGCATCAGATATTTTCCATATCAAATTTCTAAAAAAAGATATCATTTTAGCTAGAAATCTTGCTATATCCGGCCACATACGAACAGGGATTATCAGAATCCCAACTAATAAAATCACCAAAAATTCAGCCCAACTTATTCCGAACATTATTACTCATAGAAAGAATCGCCACCACTTGCGCTAATAGTTTTATGTTTCTGTATCTGGAAGAAATTTTTTCCGAAATCAGATTTTTTCTTCAACCCAGAAAAAGCAACGTCAGTTTTTGCTCCAGTTGCATCAACAACCGTCCAAGAATTTAATTTTATTGGTTTTCTATCAAAAACTACGGTCATATTTCCTAAACCCTCTTGACCGCGCAAATTCATTTTCAAAGAGAAGGTATTTTTATCAGATAACGTTTCAGAAACATTTATATCCGAATTTTTTAAATCGATATTTTTTCTAATTAATATGCCTGCAGGTGTACTAGTCAAAGGAACCGTTGTTATCTGATCCAAAGACCGGTCAAAGAAATACAGATCTTTACCATCAGAAATTAATTGTACTGGCATATTATCATAATCTAAACGGACTTTCCCTGGACGAAGCATAGAAAAAGTACCCTTTTCTTTTTTTCCATTTGCAGTTTGAATGAAATCTCCGCTTAATCCTGTTATAGAATTCAAATAATTTTCTGCAGAATTCACCAAATTTATATCTACAGAAGCGAAAGAGTCACAAAACCAGAAAAAACCGATTAAAAGAAACAAAATTTTTTTCATTTTTCCCTCTTAAATAAATTCAAAACCGTATTGCGTACATTTTTAATGTTATCTTTTACAACAGCACCTGCAGCATAAGGATGCCCCCCACCCCCCAATGCCATAGCAATATGATTAATCGGTTTCGTTTTACTTCTTAATGAAATCCCCGTCTGATTTTCTTTTTGTCTTTTTAATAAAGCTATATATTCAACACCTTTTATCTGGCTTAAAATATTCAATACTGTTTCACCGCGCCCGTCTAAATTTTTATATTCTTTGGCATCAACAATAGCGATTACCAAACTACCGCGATAGAAAAATTCTGCTTTTGAAGCAACTTCTGCTTCTGTTATAACCGACTTTCTAGGTTTATTATCCAAAGCATTTAAAATTTTTTCTATATCAACTCCTGCATCCACGAGATCTGCCATTATTCTTAAAACTTTTCCGTCTTTAACATATTTTAAGTTTCCTGTATCCGTTATCATTGATGTTGCCAATAATTCTAAAACGGAACAATCAACTTTCCAGTTTAATTCAACCGCAACATTATAAATTATCTCTCCGACAGAAGAAGCACTTTCATTGTTTATACAAATATTAGCCACTTTTTCATCATTCTTATGATGATCAAATTCGATTACAGTTTTTGCGTTTTCAACGACGCTATTAAAACCACCGATGTGATTTCTAGTTCCATAATCTAAAATAATTGCCAAATCAAAATGCTTTGATAGGTTAATATGCTGAAAATATTTAATTTTATCCCTATCCGGTACCATATCTAAACAATCTGGTATATTTCCATCGTAAACGCAGACAGGATTCTTTTTCAAATTTAAACGTATCAACCTAGCCAAAGCCAGAACAGAACATAAAGAATCTCCATCTGGGTTTTTATGTCCAGCTATTGCGATCGATTTAGCCGATTTTGTTATTTCTAAAAACTTTTTTAAATCTTTTTTCATTTATTTAAACCGCGATATCTTCTAGTACGAACTGAGCACTTATTCTACCATTATAATTATTTTCTTTTAACTTCCCCAGCAACATTATTTTAGTATTTAGATTCGCATCGTCCAGCAAAAAATCTCCGACGGGCGTCCCAACCAAATTAAACCCTACAAAAGATAACGGATTTCCGCTGCTAGTATCAAAAGTCCCACGTAAATGATAACCTTTACCCATAACAGTTGCATATTTAAGAGTTGCTCCATAAAGAACTAACGTAGGTTCTGGGTTTCCTTGTCCGAAAGGTTCCATAGCAGACATTTTATTGACTAAATTTATATTTGCGCTACCAGCGTCTAATTCTAAATCGACAAGAATTTCTTGATGAGGCATTTCACCATTTAACTGTTCTTTCACAGATTTCTCTAAAAATTCGCAGAACAAAGCTTCTTTATCTGCCGACAGAGAAAAACCAGCAGCAGCAGCATGCCCGCCTCCTTCTGTTATAACCCCAGCAGCTAAAGCATTATGAATGATCTTACCCAAATCTACGCCTTGTATTGATCGTCCAGAACCATTTATCATTCCGTCACAACGCGTAGCCACGCAAGAAGGTAAATTATATTTATCCTTTAATCTTCCGGCAATTATTCCCATAACCCCTCCATGCCAATTATCACCGCAAACGAACAAGCTGCAATGACCTTCACTACGGCATTTTTCCGCCATATCATTTGCAGTTAGCATGATAGCATTCTGAATATCAATTCTTTCTTGATTCATCATATGTAATTGCATAGCCAGATCATTAGCAATTAACGGATTATCAGTTAAAAGTAATTCCAAAGCCGGAGAAGCAGAATTCAATCTTCCAGCAGCATTTAATCTTGGTCCCAAAGCAAATCCAGCTGCATATACAGAAGGTTTATTTATTCCAGCAACATCCATTAATACGCGTAACCCCAAATTATTACGCAACCCTAAAACCTTTAACCCTGTAGCAACGAAAGCCCTATTAAGTTCTATTAAAGGCATAGTATCGCAAATGGTACCCAAAGCGACCAGATCAAGATAATTCATAAGATTAGAATTTTCTAATTTATCGTGCATATCTGAATTTATATCACGTGATTTTAATTCTCTACGCAAAGCGACCAATACCAAGAAAGCGACGCCGACACCGGCTAAATAAGACATTCCAGAGTCATCATCTTCACGTTTTGGATTAACTACCGCATCAGCATTCGGCAAAACATTATCTGGTGAATGATGATCTGTAACTACAACGCTTAAACCTAATTTTTTTGCATGTTCAACTTCTTCAACACCGCTTATTCCACAATCGACAGTTATTAAAAGTTTTGCACCTTGTGCGGCAATTTCGTCTATTGCTGCTAAATTCAAACCGTACCCTTCCCCTTCACGCGTCGGCAAATGCCAAACAACATCCGCATCTAAAGATTTTAAATATTTTACAAAAATGGCGGTAGATGTAATACCATCAACATCATAATCACCATATATTGCAATTTTTTCATGATTTAAAATACTATCTGCAATTACTACTGCAGCTTTATCCATATCTTTTAATAAAGAAGGATCTGGCATATATTCTTTTATACATGGATTTAAAAACTTTTCTATTGCTGCAGCATCGAAAATCCCACGATTATTAAGAATATTCTGTAAAAAATTCTCTTCTTGACATAAAGGTTCATTTTTACTTTCACGATCCGCCACTTTCCACACTTTACCTAGCATGGATTTATCTACAATATTCCTCACGCTCTATACTCTTTTTTTATTATTGTAGATAATTATAATCAAAAACTATTCAAATAGCAACGGCAGTATGCTATCAAGAATCTTTCCGGCAGTTGGAACAGCATTCCACGCTGCCGTTCTTAAACCGAAAGATTCTTTTGTGCCTTTAGGTTCGTCTAATATGACAAGAATTGTATATTGAGGAGCATTTACTGGGAAAATGCCTGCGAATGCGGTTAAATTTCTTTTATGATCGACTTTACCATTTACGTATTTTTCTGCAGTAGCAGTTTTTCCTCCTATCTGTATTCCGGCAATTCTAGCTTGTTTACCACTAGTTTCTTCAGCGATACGTAACATTATTGCACGAATTCTTGCCGATATTTCATCGTTCAGAACTCTTTCTCCCTGAACAACGCCGATATTTCTTTTCAAGACCGTAGGATAAATATATATTCCTCCGTTCGTCATAGAATTTACAGCCAACAACAAATGCATAGGCGTTACAGAAATTCCATGTCCGAAAGACAAAGTTGCCTTTTCAACGGGCCCCCATTTTATTGGCATAAGAGGTTTTTCAGTTGTTCCGAACTCTAAATTTAACGGTTTATCCAAATGAATACGATGAAAGAATTCTTTCTGTGTTCCATCGGGCAGATCTAATGCTATCTGAGCACTACCAGCGTTACAAGAATGTAACATAATTTCTTCAACTGTTAAATTTGGTCTTGGTGGTTTAAAACTTCTAACATCTCCTATTTTTGCGGCCGTACGTCCAAATTTATCTGGGATTTTAAAAGGTTCTGCGATATAATATTCTTTATTAATTCCATTTTCCATTGCCATTGCGGTATTAAAAACTTTAAATATGGACCCCATTTCAAAAACCCCACGCAAAGGTTTAAATAGTCTATTAATAGCAGGATCCATATTTATATTTTCCGGATCAAAGTCTGGCAAAGAAACCATAGCTATCATTTCACCTGTACGAGAATTCATAAGCAACCCCATAGCAGCTTTTGCCTGATATTTTTGCATTGCTAAAGATAATTGTTCATAAAAAACAGATTGAATTCTTGCATCCAAAGATAGCTGTAAAGGGTCTTTATTTTCATTTAAATAATCATCATATACTCTTTCTATTCCTTCCAAACCGTGCCCATCACTTCCGACGAAACCTATAACATGAGAAAACAATCTTCGTTTTGGGTATTTTCTTGTCTGAATCGGTTCAATTTCTAACCCCTGCAATTTTGCGTTTATTACCATATTTCTTTGTGCTTCACTTGCATATTTTTTCACATATATGAAACGTCGTGAAGAATTAACCATCTGCAAAGCTTCAGATAAAGAATATTCATAAGGTAAAGCTTTATGTATTATATTAGCAACTTCTTCCGGTTTTTTTACAGACTGAGGTCTCAAAGTTATATGACCAGACATAATATTTTTAGCTAATATATCCCCATTTCTATCTATTATATCGGCTCTTTTAGCCATCCACACACCTTCAGAACCAGAAAGTCTTGCTCTATCCGTTCCTTGAATGCCTAACCATAAAGTTCTAAAAGTAAAAATTGCGAACGCCAATATAAATAAAGAATATATAAATCGCAGTCTTTTACGTGCTGTCACATCTCCGATGGAACCAGAAAAACCCTTTTTAAAAACATCTTTTCCTACTTCAAACATATTTTATTGAACAACCCTATTTGGTAAATCATATATTGATACAGTTTTATGAAAACTTATTACTTCAGATTTTGGAGCAATGGACACAACCAAATTTCTTAAAATTTCTGGTCTAACATACGAAGCAAAGTTAGCCTGTGCGATTGCGATTTCTTGCTGTATTTGAACTATATCGCTTCTTATGCGATTACGCGAACGGTTCTGCGTTCTATAACAAACCTGTAAGACAGCGGCTAACACTGCGACTAATACAAAAGCCCATAAGCCTATTTGAAACATTTTCTCGTCTTCACCCATTAGCACCCGCCTTAAATATGATTTTATGCAATTTTATCACAAATTTTTCAAAAAACGAATCATTGAATTAACCCCACCTAATCTACTTGTTCCCAAATTTATATTTAAGCTAGAAAATTCAGATTCCAAATCAATTTTTTTTATTTCATCAGGTGTTTTTCCATCAACCATCGCCGTAATTATTGCAACTATTCCACGAACTAATTCCGAATCGGCGTTTCCATAAAAATGATTTCCATCAATACATATCTCAGCATGCGAAGCGCAACCAAGAATTTCATAACAATTCGCACTTTTAGGAACAACAGGCATTTGTTTACCAAAATCCATAACCATTTCTAATTTTTCTACGGGGTCAGGTACCATAGACAAAAGATTTTTCATTTCTGTATATTGCATAATTACCATCCCTGCTCTGTTAAATCTAAATCCAAACGCGCTTTCTCTGACATACGCGACAAATCCCAAGGCGGGTCCCAAACCAATTCAATTTTTACATCGCGTCCACCAGATATCACAGATACACTGTCATGGACTTGCTGCAACAAATCCTCCATCATCGGACAAGTAGGACTAGTAAAAGTCATCAAGATAAATATTTCTTTTTCATTAATGGATATGTCATAAATCAAACCCAAGTCCCAAATATTAACGGGTATTTCTGGGTCATAAATATTTTTTAAAACGTTTATAACATCTTCTTTAGATAACATAATTTTATTTCACTATAGCATTTATTAAATCAACTACCTGATGCATTTCATCCATAGTATTCCAAGCACCAACAGATATACGAATAGAACCAGGAATATCTAGCAACTTATGAATCCATCCAGCGCACATATTACCAACGCGCAAACAAACACCTACTGTTCCGACCAAAGCTCCAAAATCTAAAACATGCATATCTTCAACAACAAAAGTTAATAAAGTCGCATCTCGTTTTGTAATTATTTTTATCTTTTTATTTTTTGATAATTCATCATACAAATATTTTATCAATTCTAAATTAGGACGATTTTTTTCAATATAATCTATTGCCGCTGGCAATCCGATAATCTGAGTTATAGGTAAAGTTCCTGCTTCAAACTTAGCTGGCACAGGTTCCCATTGCAAAGAATAATTATTATTTACTGCGCTACCAGTTATTCTAGCAACCATTCCTCCACCAAATTTATCAGGAGAACTCCAACGTTCAGGATTTTTAATATACATCACACCCAGACCTGTATCCGCACCTATTTTATGCGCAGAAAAGCACATAAAATCACAATCCCATTTTTTTACATCGATTTTCTCATGCACAACAAATTGCGCCGCGTCAACAATTGTAATGACATCTGGATTTTTTTTACGTGCTGCTGCAACCAAACCCGCAACATTCTGGGGCACCCCCAAAACATTAGACATAGCAGTAATCACAAAAACATCGGCTTTAGGTAAATCAGACTCTGTCAAATTATACTTTGAATCTAATGGGCATAAAATTATTTTACATGCAAAAGAATCCCATAAAATCTCAAAAGGTAAACGTGCAGAATGATGATCCAAATCCGATACCATTATAGTTTTATTTTTTAAAGAATCGCCAGAAACAGAATCATTAATTATTCTTGAGATTCGATTCATACCATCTGTTGTACCAGAAGTAAAAACAATTTGGTCTGGTGATTTAGCACCTATAAAATCTGCAACTTTTTTGCGAGCATTAGCAATTTTATCGTCAACCGCAATCGCACGCGCGCAAATTCCCCGCCCTGCATTAGCGTATGAATCACGCAGGAAATCCATTTCAACAT
Organism: uncultured Alphaproteobacteria bacterium; assembly: GCA_944389645.1. Lineage (GTDB taxonomy): Bacteria > Pseudomonadota > Alphaproteobacteria > Rs-D84 > Rs-D84 > Enterousia. Next base: position 2,808 of record CALXMZ010000030.1, on the reverse strand, counting down.
TTATAACTGATTCTGGTTTTAACGCCGAAGCAGCAGCATCTAAGTATATGATTTTATTCATTTTATGATTTCTCTTGCATTTTAGTTTGATTATAATACACTCGTGAAAAATATCAATAAATAAGGAGAAAAAGATGGCTTTAGAACACGCAAATGACTCAAACATTGATTCTTTCTTAAGCGAAGGTATAACGTTAGTTGATTTCTGGGCATCTTGGTGCGGTCCCTGTCGTATGTTTGGTCCAATATTTGAATCCACATCGGATAAAATAAAAGACGTAAAATTCGTAAAATTCGAAATTGATGAAGCCAACAGAAGAACACCCGCTAAATATGGGATACGAAGCATACCAAGCGTTTTAGCGTTTCGTAACGGAGAATTAATAGAAGCTCGCACAGGTTTAATGGATGAAGAAACCTTAACAGATTGGGTAAAAGAATTAAAAGGAGCTTAAAAATGGCCATAAAAAATTATAAAAACATAGAACTACCACCAAAATATGTTCCGAAAAAATCTGAAGCATATATGTGTCCAGAACAGTTAGCATATTTTTATCAGCTATTAACAGCACAGAAAGAAGAATTATTACATGATAGTGATTCTGTTTTAAACGCAGTAAGACTTGCTGAAAAAAACGAAAGTGCTGGTGTTGGTGATGATTCTGATAACGCGACAGCGGAACAAGATATTACCATGAATCTTCGCATGTCCGAGAGAGATAATAACTTACTAAAGAAAATTAATTCTGCTTTAGAAAGGATAGAAAATGGTACGTTTGGTTATAGCATAGTATCTGGTGAAGAAATTGGTTTATCACGTATGCTGGCTCGACCTTTAGCAACTATGACGATAGAAGAGCAAGAAGAATACGAAAAAAAGAAATAAAAAATGCCGAAGATTCGGCATTTTTATTTTTTTGGGTGTTTTGTTACTTTCTTTTTAGCTACCACTTTTTTTGTTTTATCTGATTTTTCTATTTTCTTATCATCTTCTTTAATCTGTTTATTGGTAGTATTTTTCAATTCTTTTTTAAATATATTTATACCGTTTGCTAAATTCTTCATCATTCCTGGGATTTTATTATACCCGAACAAAATAAGAACCAATACTACGATAACAAGTATTTCAGCCCAACCAAAGCGTCCAAACATTTATATCTCCTTTTTATTTTGCGACATAACAATCTAATCCATCAGACTTTGCATTTCTGCAAAAACCATTTGCTTCACTAGCCGTTGCGAAAGCAATCCTTAATCGATACGTTGTAGTTCCGTTCTGCAGTACAGCGGCCAATATGACGAATTGTTTCCCAGAAAATAAACTTTTATGTGCGTTCTGAATTTTTCTTTGCGCTTCTTCCGCAAGAGCTCTTGTACTATAAGAACCGAACTGCACATACCAAGTACCTTTTGGTGCGACCTGCTGTTTAGCAACGGTCTTTTTCGCAACGGTTTTTGTTGCTGGTTTTGTAACATTTTTCTTTTCTTCAACTTTATCTGGGTTAAAAGAAACATCTTTTCTATCTTCTACAACCCGAACGGGCGTACCAACTTTTTCAGGTTCCTCTTTTACTACCTGTTTAGTTTTCTGTACTTCTTTATTTACAACTGGTGGTACCATCAATTTATCTTCTTCCACACTAACACTTTGTTTAATTTCTGTTGGTTCAACATTTACAGGAACACCTACTTCGCCTTCAACTATAACCGCAGGAGCATCTAAATCCACTTCCATAGAAGAAGAAGAATCACTTCCAATTACACGAATTATTATATATGTAGCCAAAATAATGACTACTAAACCAACAGCTAAAAGCAACCAAGGCTTTTTAGGTCTAGGTGCTGCGAAAGGCGTAGTTTCTGGTAAATCATCTATGGATTCTTCATCATCATTTAAATCCAATAAATCCAAGTTATCATCTTTATTCATATGGCACCCCCAATGTATGTGTTTAAAGTCATTATATCATAAAAAATAACCTTAAACAAAAAATATATATAAAATTATTTTGGCATTTGACCGAAATTTGGTGGGACTATAAGTTTATGATTTTCTTCGACTATAGGTTCTGTTTCGCACTTTCTTGCGCAAGCAGATACAATCATAGGAACGGTCATAACGAACAAAACAAAAACTATTTTTCTCATCTATTTTCCTTTCTGTTAAAAAATTATAATATTACATTATAAATGCGCACAAATATGTGCGCCATATTTTTATTTAGTCTGGCATTTTTATAGCATTTTTCATCTGCTCTATAAATTCTGCCAAAGGTATTGTTTCTTGCTTTTCAACGCCCAAGCGACGCAGAGTCACCTTTTTATCAGCAGCTTCTTTCTCGCCTACAACAGCGATAATAGGAGTTTTTGCCAAAGACAATTCACGGATTTTATAGTTAACTTTTTCATCACGCAAATCTGCACGACAATAAACGCCTGCATCGCGTAATTCATTAACAATTTCCAGCGCATAGTCTTTAAACTTTTCAGAAATTGGTGTCACAACAACAGGTTCCGGTGACAACCATAAAGGAAGATTTCCTCCAGTTGATTCTAACAAAATCCCCATAAAGCGTTCAATAGAGCCCAACATAGCACGATGTAGCATAATCGGACGATGTTTTTCACCATCTTCACCGATATAGGACAAATCAAAGCGTTCAGGCAAATTCATATCCAACTGAACCGTACCACACTGCCACGTACGTCCCATAGAATCTTTCAGATAGTTATCAATTTTTGGTCCATAGAAAGCTGCATCACCTTCTGCAATTTCATATTCGATACCATTTGCGTCCAAAGCATGCT